>NZ_JBFBMD010000038.1:0-35150 GCF_040686915.1 Rhodococcus sp. NPDC077669
ACACCGGTCACTTGTGCGGTAGGTCAATCGTGGTGCCTAGCGACCCTGTGTCCAGTGTTCACTGCTTGTGCGGGCATCAGGGGCGTTCCTTCCAGATGATGGGTTGGTAGCCCCGGTGCCGTCAGGCACCGGGGCCGGTGGTCACAGGCGGGAGGTTCCGCGGACGATGTCGCCTTCGATGTAGGTGAATCCGTCTCCGCATCCGTCGCGGAGCGCGAAGTGGTAGTCCGCTTGGACCCAGACGGTAGCGAAGTGTCCGGCGTCGGTGAGGGTGCCGAGCAGGTCGCGGTCGGCTCCGTTGGGGAAGAACGCGACTCCGGACGATGGTGGGTAGTAGCGGTTCAGGGTGTCAATCAGGGATTCGACGCTTCTGCACGTCGCGGCCGCGTCGAGGGCTTTGTCGTAGGTGGTCCAGTAGTCGTCGACGTCGATGTTGCTCACGGTCTTGGCCTCTGTCTCGATGTGCTCGGTCATAACTGTTGCTGCCCTTCGGAACTCGTGCCGGGTCGGCCTTGCGTCCTCCCCTGCGTTCTTTCGCCGTCATCTGGCGTGGGGAGAGTAGGCGGCGCACGGGAACGGTGTCCTGCCCCTGAGCCGTGAAAGTTTTCAGCCGAAGGCGCTATGAAAAGTTTTCGGCGCCGGTAGGCCGGAGCGCAGCGGAGTCAGGGGTGGGTAAGGCGGGCCCGGGTGACGCAGACTCGCCGGCAGCCAGATGCCCGAAAGAACGATGTCCTGCACTATGCGGAGCGCAGCGGAGTTCGATTCGGTGGACGCCCGCAGGGTGGCCGGCACCGCCGCCAGGCGGGATACCGAACGGTCGTTGACGCCTGAGGTGGCCACCTCCACGCCGTGGAGCTCGCAAGACAATTGTGCGGGAGCGACGGATACCGACCATGCGCGATGCCGCGGTAGTGCTTGTTTGTTCAGGCTTCGGTACTGGTGGCAATTCGCAGTCGTGTGTCAACTTCAGTGAACGACTATGTTCGCGATCCTCGTAGGATCTGGTGCACCCGACCTCTTGTGACTCCTAGAACCTCTTGCAACTCATCGGTTTTGGCACCTGCGTCCTTGAGGGCTTGCACCTTTTCGGCGCGTTGGGTCAACAGCGCTGCGTGCTCCGTCTCGTTGACACGTAGACGTTCTGCGATGCTTTCTAACTCGTGCAGGAGGTCGGCACGCAGCTGAGCGCGTTCGACTGCAGTCCTGGCATCCGTCATAGCGAGAATAGTCCTATTCAATATGTACAGCGGCCTAGACGTACCGTATAGCGGTGTATTATGATCGGTACGCCGTCTTTCAGAGGTTACGGTGTTTGCGTGTCGACGTGATTCCTCCCCCCGAGAGAACCACACTGGGTCAGTAGACCCGCAGAAGGAGAAGCAAGTGTCCCTCGCCCCACAGGCCGATGGAGCCAAGTCCCGCCGGTCGAAGAAGACGAATTTGTCGGCGGTGGGCGTCACTGATCTGACTGACTGGGAGACACAGCTCGAACCTGCGTCGATGCGAGTGGTCACAGGCGATGCGCGCGCGACTGGGCTGCCGGACAACTCGGTCGATCTGATCGTCACCTCGCCGCCGTACTGGCAGAAGCGTGACTACGGCCATGAGGATCAGATTGGGCAGGAGCCGACCCCGCAGGCCTTCGTGGAGTCCATGATGGAGTGCCTGGACGAATGGAAGCGAGTGCTTCGGCCGACCGGGTCGGTGTTTCTCAACGTCGGCGACACGTACTACAACCGGTCTCTCATGGGCATTCCAGGCCTGCTGGAGTTCGATGCCGTTCAACGCGGGTGGCTGATCCGTAACCGGATCATTTGGACGAAGGACGGTGGGATGCCCGAGCCGGCCAAGAACCGTCTGGCCAACAGGCACGAGTACATAATTCACCTGGCATTGAAGCCGTCGTACTACTACGACCTCGTTGGATACAGCGAGCTCATGGGCAATGGTGCCAACCCTGGCGACGTGTGGAACATCAACCCCGAACGAAATATGGGCGCGCATTTGGCTCCGTTCCCGCAGGAGTTGGTTCGTCGTGCGGTCATGCTCGGTTGCCCGGAGCAGGTCTGCTCGACGTGTAACAAGCCGCGGACGCGTGTGTTCGAGCGCACTGATCAGCTCGATCCAGCGCGTCCTCAGGCTCGACGGGCCATGGAGCTGGCCAAAGAACACAACCTCACCCCAGAACACATACGAGCTATCCAAGCCACCGGTGTGTCGGACGTCGGTAAGGCCACAAAATTTCAGAACGGTACCGGCCGCAACTCTGCTGATGTCCAGCGGCTTGCGGCGGAGGCCAAAGCCGCGCTAGGTGGCTATTTCCGCGAGTTCACCTTCTCCAAGAAGGTCACCACTGGGTGGACGGACTGCGGTCACGGCACTCCGGCGCGAGGCGTAGTGCTGGATCCGTTCATGGGCACCGGCACCACGTTGAAGACGGCAGTCGGCCTCGGGCGCGACAGCGTCGGCGTCGACTTGGTGCCACTCATGCAGGAGCCTGAGGTGTCCGCGAAAAGCCGGAAGGCCAAGGGTCGGTCTACGAGGAAATGAACTCGGCAATGCAGAGCGCCATTTTTTCCATTTCTGCGTCGAGTTCCTGAGCAGCAAGGTCGACACGGTACTGCGCCACGATGACTGTTCCGATCCGGCCGGCGATGTGAAGCCCTGGTGTGCCACTTCGGAGGGGGTGGATCGTGAGGGCTACCGGCGACCGGTAACGCAGCCCGTAGAGCAAGACCTGCTCCATCTCCGATCGAGGAGTGTAGCTATGGACCTCGGTGTACTTGACGTCGAAGACCACCGGGTGGCTGCCATCTTCGAGTCTGAACACGATGTCGGGGTTGGCTTCTGGGGCTTTGCCTCCCTGCGGCATTGCGTGATCTGGAAGCAGAGCCCGTTCGGCCGGTGATAAGTCTTCGTATAGGGGCAACTTCCCTGGCGCATTGTTTCCGTCGAGGACGAAGAGGCCCGGACGCTCGGCGAGTGATCGTTGAAGACTGAGCCGCACGAATTCCTCGAATAGATCTTCGGTCTTGACCAGCAGGGACTGCATGCTGATGGTTCCGGTCGATGCGTCGAGACTGATTCCTCGTCCGGTGAGAATGGCTATGGCCAGCTCCAACGCTGGACGGTAGTAATTTCGGGTCTCCGGTAGGGGCAGTGTGCCCCGAACCTGTTGGTCGTCCAAGCTGAATGGTTGCGGTTCGAGCGTGACCGTGTGCAGTACTCGTAGCGCCTCCCCCAACTTCGCGATGCGTGCTCGCGAACCTCGATGTCTGTCGTGGCGGAGATAGCGGCGGTGAAGCATTGTCATTGCGCTCTTCAAGCACCGGTTGGGCGGGTTGTCGATAGTGCGCTCGAACCACGAGTATTGCGCGAGATGGTTGATCCCCCGGGAGGCGAGCCTCAGCAGGGTCGCCGTGGTATCTATTCGGCCGTGCGGGTACGACGAGACCTCGGTGCGACGGTGGTAGGTCCTGAGTAGACCGTTCAATGTGATGGTCTCGAAGGCCGCGATCAGGGCGTCCGCCATGACGTCGAGCATCCAGTCATCGAACTGGTCGGTGGAAGTGTATTCACGCAACGCGGACAACACTGTCGGTGTGTAACCGCAGACAGAGACCATGTATGTCAGGTTTCGTAGCGGAAACCGCGGGCGCACTTGAACAGTCAGTCGGTCGGTGAGGGGTATGAGTCCTGTGACGCCCATGGCGCTGAGCCGGAGCTCGTTGTTCTTGAAGTCTGCTCGAACGTACTTGCCGAGAACGCCAGGGGTAAGTGCAAGTCGGCCGTCCGGACCGATGACATCTCCTGGATCTACGTCGATGGGCCCATACTCTTGGGCGGTGAGGACCTTACGTCCCCGCGCACTGGGCTCGATCGACGTGGGAATCGTCATGTCGTCTCGGTAGTCGTCTCGCCGGCGTCGTCAGCAGTGTCGTCCTCGGGACGCACTTCGAAGATCGACTCCCACCCGTTGATGATTTCGTCGCGGGTTTCGTGGTCGTATTGGAAGGCTCGGTTGACGTGGTATTTCAGCTGGTAATCCCAGATTTCCTGCAACGAATCGGCGTCAACAACGTCTGCAAAGTACGCGTGCCCTACGGCTGCGGCCGGGGTGTTCGCGGTTCGGGAGTTGATCCGACCGAACCATGCCAAAAGGCGGCGAGCGATCGCTTGATCGAGGCCGTTGCGGTCGAGGAGTTCCTCGAGCAGTTCCCGGTTGGGCGGCATATCAACTTTTGCGAATCGGCGCTCGAAAGCTGCGTCGACTTCATCGACACCGCGGTCCAGTGGGTTCATCGTTGCGATCATGAGGAGATTCATCGGTATGGAAACCGTTTTGCCGGAGGGCAATTGAAAGTTTTGCCCTCGCTTCGAGCGCTCGATGTAGGTGAGAGCTTCCCCGAACACACGCCCCACGTCGGCGCGGCTCAGTTCGTCGATAACGATCACGTAGTCTTTGCCCGGATCGTTGTGAGCATCGGATACGAGCCGAAGAAAGACGCCGTCTCGCGGTACGAACCCGGAGCCGTCGTCTTTTGGCCGGTAGCCTTCCATGAAGTCTTCGAACTGGTACGAGGCGTGGAACTGAATGTCGGCCCGTCGGCTGTCCTCACCGGCGGTGAGATGGTTCGCAACCTGACCGGCCAGCCAAGATTTTCCTGTACCCGGTGGGCCGGAGAGAATCACCCCGCCGAAGCGTCGCGCCAAGCTGACTATCGTCGCCAAACGCGGATCGTCAGACTGCAAAATCGGCGCGTCGGGGGCGCTGGACCCGTGGGAGGTATCGGCCCGAGCGGCGTACCCGATGCCGAGGTCGTCGGCCGTCAGTTCCCTGACGTCTTTGACGAGCGTTACTTCAGACATCGCGATCTCCCCCATCACCTGGAACGGTTGCTGTTGCCTCGTGAGGCTGGAACCAGTCGAAGGTGGCCTCCGGGTCGCTAGCGTCGAATAGGACGTCGAAGTCAGCACTGTCTGCGAAGAGAAATTCCGTCTTGAACCCGTCGATCAGCTCGTTGCAGCCGCCTGTGCCGTCGAAGACGAACCCGTAGTTGCGCAGGTAGTAGGCAGCCAGCGCCCATGCGGGCACTTTCGACCCTTTGAGGAGAATCGCGAGGGCCTGTTGGGCATGGTCGTCGGGCAGGGCGAACCCGTCGCCGGCGTCATTGAGCATGAATCGGGAGGTCGTGCGGATCGATTTCGGGGCGAAGCTTCCGGCGAGGTTCTCGTTGTACCAAAATCTGCTCGGATCCTTTACCTTGCGGGAGGACCACGGCCGATAGTTTGGCTTCTTCGCCGGGCCGCCAGGCATCTTCAACAGTTGGCCGACTTCTGCCCATTGGGGCACGATCACGTCGAAACTGTCCGCTGCGACTGCTTGCTGCCGCACCTGCAGGTAGGCCGGAAATTGTTCGTGAATGCGCAAGCCTTGAAGGGTGTCGATTCCCGCCTTCACTGCCGCGATCGTCAGCGTCTGCAAGGCCGGCCCTACCACCAGCGGGGACGAGGGTACGCGTTGCTCGTCTGCTGGGTCGTCTCCGGTGACTGTCACAGAGGCCAAGGTAACGGACGCAGCGCCGCATGTTGTCACCAAGGTCGGGCCTATGAATTCCGAATACCGCTCACAAGCAACGCAGCGAGAGCGGCGCGTGTGCGTTCACGGAGAAGTATGTACTTACATCGGAGTGTGTGCTGAGAATGTCGGAACAGCTATCCGGATGGCTGTGGTCGTATATCTGTTGGACGCTTAGGCGCGTCTGAGTTCGCGGTGGGCCTGAAACGCGCTTGATGTCTCGCCGCTGTAGGCCGGGCACCTGGTTCCGATCAGATCTGCTGCAGCATCGAGTAGCTCGTGGTTTGCGGTAGGCCGTCCTGAAACGATTGTGCCCGTTTCGTCGACCGCGACGTACCCGTGTTCGAATAGCGCATCGCATCCGAGTAGGCAGGTCAGCATGGCAATGGCGCGGTAGTCCCATCGTTCTTGGTTGGTGCAGTGCGCTCTGGGTTTGATGTGGCCGGCTACGAGCAATGGCGCGGGCAGGAGCCTGCCACACAATCCGCAGCTTGCTTCGGTTCGGCTGGCGAGCAGGTAGTTACGTAGTCCGCGCTGTTCGATTCGCGACCATGCGCGGGCGGCGGCGTCTGTGTTGCGATCTTCGCTATCCATTTCGGCCGGGTTGGTAAGCATGTTGGTAGTGCCGGACGGGTCTGTGAGGTCGACCGCTGCCAGCAGCCGATTGCCATCGAGCGGGGTGAGGCTGGAGAGGTATTTCTGTTGTGGACTGCCGTTCTTGTCGAGGGGTCCCGGCGAGCCGTGCGGTAGTAGTTCCGCAATTCGATCTCGGTGGATCTCCAACCCCTGGATGACGGGTTTTACGGTCACGAGCCAGCCGTCGTCGGGGTCAGCGTCAATTCCCTTGGGGTAGCCGTCTGGACGTGGGTAAGCCACGAACGAGCCGTCGGCCACACTGACTGCACGGAGAAATGGGCCTTGATAGTGGAAAACGACGTCGCCAGAGTGAATCTTCTTGATCAACGCGCGGTCGGTAGGTAGCGAACCGTCGGCCCACGTGCAGGTCCACAACGAGCCCTGCTGGATGGCAATTGGATGATTCTTGCCTTGACTGGCCCACCAGAACGCCACGTGACTCTCTTTCCCTGACATAGAGACCTCGAACCTTGGACCCACCATGGTTCATACCGTTCGAGGCCATGAAAAAGCATGCTGTCAGCACCGCCGGATCGATTCGGTGTAGATCTTTTCTGATAATTCCGGTGCGTACGAAACGTCCAGATATTCCATGACTTGTGCCTTGTTTCTACCGGCCTTGTTGCTCATACACACAGCGGAATATTCGATTTCAACCAAGTACGCCGTTCGTTCAGGCGTCGTTTCGTACTCGATCGGCTTTTGGGGCGGAGCGGTCGGGGCGACATTCGCATTTTCTTCTTTCAACGGTGAACACCGAGGACTGTCAGCCGCTTGACTGCGAGCCTGCTGCTCACTCAGTCCCACAGACGATTGCAAATGATCGGAAGCCTCGTTCACACACTGCTCGTATTTGCTCACCGGTGGGTCCTCTGTTTCGAAGGCTCCGCAGGCCGTCAATGCAACTACAGCTACCGCAATACCTATGCCGAAGGACGTACGGCGGCGCGATCCTCGCCGACCGACCATGGACGTAGACCCCGGCAAGCGAGCGGCGGCGGCTTTAGTTCGATGAAGAGGCACACCGCGTTATCTCCCGTTCCGCCCTGCCTGTTACCGATACTTCAACCCACCATGCGTTCGTCACCGACCCGGCGTGTGCGCCCCACGCCGCCAAAAGGTCACTTATCGCGACGCACCCTTCGCCGACTTCTCGAAATGACGGTAGAGCGTGCGTTTGCTGACGCCCAGAACATCAGCGATATCGCCAATTACACTGCCTTGGTTACGCATTCGGGTGGCTTCACGCTTTTTTGCTGTCGTGAGTGCAGGTGTGTCAGTTTCAGAAGACGAGTGCACGAGTTCAGAAGTGCGCTGCACTTGACACCTCTCAAGTAATCTAGCGAAAACGCTAGATTGCTCCTTTGGTGCTTTGACTGCCCGATCGTCCGAACCTAGGCGCTCACTTATGACTACGCGTCTTTAACCTTCGTTTTAGACACGCCCTGGATTTGACACGGCAAGGACGATGGGCGTGTGTGTCAGAACTCATGTTCAAAACCGACACGCCGAAATGTGTCCCTACGACGAGTTGTGACACACTCGACCCTGTGGGAGAACTTCTGGGCTACGCGAGGGTGTCGACGACCGATCAGAGCGCCGACGCGCAGAGCGAAGCTTTGAGCGCTGCCGGGTGTTCGAGAGTGTGGACGGAAACTGCGTCGGGTGCGACGACGTCTCGGCCGCAGCTGTCGGATCTGTTCTCGCATCTGCGGCGCGGCGACACGTTGGTCGTGTGGCGACTCGACCGTCTCGGGCGATCACTCCCCCATCTCCTCGAAACGGTCGAGCAGCTCGACGTCGATGGCGTCGGATTCCGCTCGCTGACCGAAGCGATCGACACGACCACCTCCGGCGGAAAGCTGATCTACTCCATCTTCGGAGCGTTGGCGGAATTCGAACGCAACCTCATCCGCGAACGCACCAACCTCGGACTGGCGGTGGCACGCGCCCAAGGGCGACTCGGTGGCCGACCACCGGCGATGTCCGGGACGCAAATCAAACAAGCGAAGCGAATGCGCACCGGCGGAATGTCACTCACCGACATCCGAGAAGTGCTCGGAGTGTCGCGATCGACGCTGTACCGGCACTTGAAATAGCCCACCGCCAATCGCCGTTTCTCGCACATGGCCCGCCGGGCCGATGCGAGTCAACTTCCGAAGCTGCCACCGTGGGGGTCTCGGGCACATCGACGACTTTGAAAATCGATGGACGCATGATCAGCCACGAGAATTCGTCTGCTTCAATTCCGTCATGACCGAACCGGTAGAGATCACAACGACACCACCCACCATTGGTGACACACTCCAAGTGCGACGCCTAGAGGGCGGCACCGCTACCGGGACCGTAGTCGAGGACTTCGCCGACTACTTGCTGACCGTCCCCGCCGCCGGCCGAGACTGGGCCATGCCCCATCGATGGGCCATCGCGTCGGAAGACGGAACGCTGATCTTCGCCGACGACGCCGACATCATCGAGCACCACAAATCCGAACCGTCGACGACAGCACCGACAACACCGAACGACATCAGCGACAAGACCTGACCGGTGGACATCTACTCAATTCTGGTTGCCTCGGTCATCGGGTCCGCGGCCGTACTAAGCATTGCCATACCAGTCCTGCTGGCCATGACGATCATCGACATCACGCGGGCGCTGCGAAACCGCAC
Source organism: Rhodococcus sp. NPDC077669 (assembly GCF_040686915.1). Classification (NCBI taxonomy): domain Bacteria; kingdom Bacillati; phylum Actinomycetota; class Actinomycetes; order Mycobacteriales; family Nocardiaceae; genus Rhodococcus; species Rhodococcus sp. NPDC077669. The sequence continues at coordinate 8,884 of NZ_JBFBMD010000038.1, forward strand.
CAAAGGTTCCCCAGGCCAACACCCGGCGTCAGCACGAAGTGCAGCCAACTTCTGACACTGACAAACGTCATCGACACTACTGATCCTCGCGTTGATCGCCCTCGCTGGTGGGAAGTCGATTCACGTCGCGATCACCGTAGGAATCACCCCATTTCCACACGCCACTGAGTGCATCGCGAACTTCGCTACCGCCCCGACGACGGCGTAGGCGCGTGGTACGCATGGCGTACTCACGGAGTCGATCACGGACATCGTCGTCCAGGTCTGGGCCACTGGGCAGATTCAAGGCCCACCACAACCGGCGCCGATACTCCGCACCCGAAATCCCGAACGCCACGAAGATGTCTTCGTCATCGGCACCTCCATAGGGTTCCCAGCGCACCGCGAACCCCACAAAAGTCTCTGCCGACCGCTCTTCCGTCATACCGATGATTCTGGTCGACGTATCGACCCGTCCGCACATCGGCCGCCCACCCCCACCACAGCCTTGAACACCCCGACCTGTGGTGCCGATTGTGCAGTTCACTTCTGCACTCAGAATGTCAGAAGACGACTGCAATCACGGGTAAAATCCCAGCAAATCGTGCAGCCTACTTCTGAAACTGACACCATCCCTGAGTGCATCGCCGTTCCGACAACTCGTAGTCGTTTTCTATCGACGTTTCGGCATCGTCGAACGGGAAGCCGCACCAGACCGCCGATCGAGTGCGGACGCCTGTGTAAGGCTCTCGTGATCAGCTGGGGTCTTCGTGGGCGAGAGCGCGGTAGCCTTTCGCTCCGGCACGGTCGACGGCGGCTTTGACGACCCCGAACACCGCGCCATGAATGGCGGCCGCGATCAGCACCTCTTGGACGGTGCGGCTCAGGTCTTTCGGGTCGGGAGTCGAGGTGTCGTTGTCGCCGATACGTTTCCACACCTGCTTGAACACCACCCCGGCAAGTACCCCGCCGAGCACGCTGGTAGCCAGCGACAGCGGTTTGTACACCGCTTTCGACACCGCACTCATCGCAGCAACCGCCGCGCACGGCGACGACGCGAGAACACAACCATCACTACCGCCGCGACCAGGGTCCCGACAGCGGCCGCGGCGACCTGCGGATTGTCCTGAGCCAACGTCTTGGCCTTCTCCGCCTGAACGGTTGCTTCACTGCGCACCCGCGCAGGCACATCGACTTTGTCGGCGAGCGCCGCCACCGTCTCGGCGAGTTCGGCGCGCTGCTGTTCGATATCCGGCACCGGCGCTACTGGCGGGTCTGTCACGTGCGCCTCCTCGCCTGTCTCGTTACCGCGTGCAACGTGCTTGTTCTCGGTCATCGGATTCCCTTTTTGATGGCGGTGATGTCGTCGTTGACACTGGCGACGGTCTCTGCCGGTACCGGAGGTACCGCATTCTTCGCGCGTGAGGTCCCCACCGCAGCCAAAACCCCTCCCACCACCAGGACTGCGGCGGCGACGATCAGCGCTGCCAGCCACGCCGACAGCACTGTCGCCAACCCCAGCACTGCAGTTGCTATCAGAGTGGCGAGACCGAAGAACAGCAGCAGTGCGCCCGCACCGGTGATACCGATACCGATGCCGAGCCGGGTGCCTTTGCTTTTCACTTCCTCGAGGCCTGAGCGGATCTCGCTGCGCACCAGCGTCGACACCTGATCGGTCAAACGTTCGACGAGCTGCACTGTCGACAGATCCGCAGCCGAAGTGCGGGCTTCCTCCGACGGTGGCCCGGAATGAGCGTTCATTGTTTCTCCCTGCATATGTTGATTCGAAGTGATGTCTCCGCCAGTGCTGGAGCCGGAAACAGGTACAGGCAACGGCTTTTCGTCGCCGTGTGTCGTGCGATTGTGTCTGTCATCGCGCTGCCCAGCACCGCTGGAATGTGCCGTGGCATGTTGGTGCCGAAGCCGAAGCCGTCGTCCGTCGTCGACGGCGGCGGCATCTTTCTCCTCGTTCTTCTCCGACACCCGAGTATCGCGGGGTGGGAGCTGCAAACGTTCCTCGGCGACCATCCCTGCCTGCAGTTGTCGGCCACGTTCGAGTTCGGAATCGAGTTCGGCACCGAACAGCAACGCAAGGTTGGTGATCCACAACCACAGCAGGAACACGATCGCCCCGGCCAACGATCCGTAGGTCTTGTTGTAGCTGCCGAAATTGGCGACGTAGAACCCGAACAGGATCGTCGCGGCGACCCACACCACGATCGCCACCACTGCTCCGCTGCTGATCCACCGAAACTTCGGCTGCTGAATATTCGGAGTCGCGTAATACAACAACGCGACCGCGAGAACGACGATGACCAGCACGACCGGCCACCGTGCGATGTTCCACACCGTCAACGCGGTATCGCCGAGACCGACCGCATCCCCCACCGCGGCTGCTACCGGTCCGCTGACCGCGAGCATCACCGCCGCGAGAGCAATCAGCACCAGCGCCGCCACCGTCACCAGCAACAGCACCGGCCGCAATTTCCAGACCGGACGCCCTTCCTCGACCTCGTACATTCGGTTCATCGCCCGCCCGAACGCCCCCACATACCCCGACGCCGACCACAACGCACCCGCAACACCAGTAACCAGAGCGAACCCTGCGGCCGGAGCGGACACCAACTGCGTGATCGGCTCCCGCAGCGTCTCCACCGCCGAGGAGGGTCCCAGATCGGACACGATCTGCAACACACCATCGACGGTGGCTTGTCCTTGCCCGAACACACCGAGCAGCGACACGATCGCCAACACAGCGGGAAACAGCGACAACACTGCGTAGTACGTCAACGCTGCCGCGAGATCGGTGCACTGATCACGCGAGAACTCACGCGCAGTCTTGCGAAGCACGAACAGCCACGACGTTTTCGTCAGCTCCGTCGGCGAGTCGGCCTTGCGCGGATCATCCGGGTCGGCATCCACCGGTGCGGACGGGACATCATCGTTCTCACTCACCTGACGCTAGTACCCGCAGCACACCGACGAAAACATTGCCCGAGAGTCAGCAGCAGATGAATCGTCGGCACAGATAACGCAGTAACAGTCTGGTCTTGCGCCGCAAAATGGACCGAGCTTGGTACGCAGAGCACCGCTACCACCGGCGCGGTCTGTCTCTCGATGAGTGAACAACCCGTCAACCGAACAGGGTTTCATCGGAAATAGAACGGGGACGGTTTTCGCCCGGTGGCGGTGACAGATCACCATCACTCTTCCGTTGTTGTACACGGCCCCATACCCACGACGTTATCGGCGTTGTCCGCAGGCGAGGCGTCGAGACCACCGCGAATCAGCGGCTGACCGGCCTGCTTCAATGCTGAACTATGACCGATCCCAAACAAACCACCACCGGAGCCCTCTCGGTTGGTGACATCATCGAAGTGCACCGCCCCGACGGGACCACCTCTGCAGGGACACTCGTCGAGGACTTCGGGGACTACCTCCTGCCCGCAGACACCCTCGGTCGCACCTGGACACCCCCACACCGCTGGGCGATCGCCCTGGACTCCAGGACCCTCGTCTTCGCCGACGACCAGGACGTCACCGCACTACCTGCTCCCCCACCCACCAACACCGCAGCCAACAGTCCCGCAGCTGACAGCACCGCCGGCACGCCGTGACGAAACACCCTCGATCTGTCCCCCGCCGCACCTATCTGTTCTGGAGCGGCGTAGCGCTCGTGCTGATCACCTGCGCGGCGTGGGCACTCGACCCCGAACGCGGGTTCCTCAGCGCCGCGATTCTCGGTGCCACCGGGACCGCCGTATTCCTGGCACTCGTAGCCGTCATCAGCAGAACAGGATGAGCGAACAACCCGCCCGGGCATGGAGGTGGGCGAGTCTGCGCGCACGCGCCCACCGCGATCGGTTCGACCTCGACACGCGAAATGAGGTTCACCCCGGATGCCGACGCAGCAGGTATCAGTTTTATCAAGACCGGCTGAGCGGCCGAAGGACGATTCAACGCGTCGGTGCGTCACCCTGTGTTGTCCCGGTGTATCGATCCGGTGTGGCTGCCCCCCCCGCAGGGCACCGGCGAGCGCCTTACAGTTCGACCATGGACTCGCGGAATACAGGTGACGAACAGCAGCGCGCAAGCGAGCCTGACAACATCAGCGGTGCTACAGGAGAGGCTCCTTTCGGCGGCGACGACCGCGGTGACGGTGTGGTCATTCCGGCGGACTTCGGAGCCGGGAGTTCCGGGCGCGGCGGTGACCGCTTCCCCAGTGTGGAACCGGATCTGTCGTCATCTGTCGACGACGTGGTGTTCGAGGATTCGGTGATCGAACTGACTAGATCGACTGTGGACGGTGACATAGTTTGAACGACCTACGGCGAGCCGGACATAGCCCTTGTCGTTGCCCTCAGCCACGTTCGGGTGACATACTCGAATGGTCAGGAGCGACGCCGTGGTGGTGCTACGGGGTTTCCGGCGAATCCTCCACTATTTCGGCTGTCCCTGCTTGGCAACCAGTCTGGCAGTGCCACGTGCACTCCTGGTCGCCCGGCTCGGCCCGGCTCTCAAACGAGAAGGCGGCACCATCATGACCAGCTACAGCGTAATGAAGGCATCACACGACCGGGCAGCGGTAATCGCGACGTGGCCGGGCTTCGACTCAGAAGAACATTCCATCAAGATCACCACCGTCGCCAGCGCCTCGTACGCTCACAGCCTTGCTTTTTACCTCACTCAACTATCGGAATCCGCATGGGACGCAGCTATGTGGCTCGACACCTACCCAGAGATAGCCACGGCCATATCGAAATTGATCGTGCAGCTCCGAACATCCAATAGAATTGGGCCACAAACAGTTTCGACCGACGGCCTGCGCCATGGAGAAACGTGGACGTCCTCGGCACTGGCAGAGCAGCTCGTCGACGACTACTTCATCTCCCTACTCGACGACCTGACCACCACACAACGACTCTCTGTTGCCGATGAACTCGAAACCGACGCTGACGAACGACGCGACCTACTCGACCACACTCGCGACGAATACGAAACCGACAGCAGAGTCAATCAAGCCGGCCTGGTCACCCGCGTTCAAGAATTCGGCTCCATAGGACCTCTACCCGAAGGCGCATCCGGTTACCTACGCACCTGCTACAGCGAAGGACTCGATTTCGGAGACCGATTGAGGGCCGCGAAACAAATCCGACGGATGGAACAACTCGTCGCTGCATGCAACCATCACGGCGGACGCGCACGGGCACATACCGATCCCTGCGAGGCACACTGCGTTGTCGCTGTGCACCCCGGGAAAATCAGCGACGGCGACACACCGTGCTACATCACTCCCGTTCGCTGCGGACCGCACGCACATTCCCCGGGCAGACCCAACCCGTACGGCAAGCTGCGCATACGTCGCGGCCACGAGTGGATCGCCGAGGTCGACCCAGATGACACTGCAGGTTTTGTCACCGCCCTTGGTGACTGGGCTGGAACCTTCGCGTCGTAGTGCCTGAGGCCCAAAATCGGCTCTGCGGCCAACTGCCCGAGGGCGGTAAGGGAAGGAGACCTCGTCGACGCCCGCAATCACCTCGCACACGGCGATGAACCCCGCATTTGCAAACGGCCAGAGAACGAATGGTTCGCACTCTACGAATCCACCCTCACGTTGTTGGCATTGGTGGCGATGACGAAGCCGGCGTATTCGAGGCGGTGCAACTTCGTGCACTTCGACGCGGTGCTCTACGACGAGCAGGTGTCGATCGCAGAGAACGCGCGTTGAACCGTCCGTTGGGCAAGGCCCGGCCAGGCTGCCGATCGTGCTGGGGCGGGCTCTAGGGGTGCTGTGTAGCTGTCTGGTGCGCGAGTGCCACGGTGCTTACGGCATAGCTTCCAGGGCGGCTGGGGTCGTTGTGCGGCCTTGCCCCTGCTGCGCCAGTCTGCCTGTTCGTGGTCAGTTCGGAAGTTCGCAGTCGATGGTTGCACTGCACACCAACCCGGCCAGGCGCGAGGGTGCCTGCAGGCGGCACAGGTGGGCTCACCTCCTTAGGGTGATTGGGTGAAAGCAATGCGTGGAGATCGCCCCTGGAGCCGCAGCGCAGGCCTGGTGTGCGGTGCACTCGCCGTCATTTTCGGCACCTTTTTCCTCCACCGGACGGGGTGGACCGTAGATCGGGTCTTCCAGGAGTTCTGGGTAGCCACAGCTCTCATAGGCCTTGTATTGGGCTGTGCCGCGATCGGGTGCCCCATCAGCGATTTTTGGCGTGCACGTCCACGCAAGAGAGACTGGGCATGGTCCATGGCCGTAGCGCTCGGCCTGGTCGCCGTCCTTGCTCTGACGAGTACCCACACCAACGTGGATCTGGGCTCGCTGCCGGCATGGGTCTCGGCAGGTGGTGCTCTGTTCACCGCCGCAGGCGTCGTACTCGCCCTCCGGTCGTACCAATCGACGCGGCATTCGGACCTGGAGGACCAGGCGAACCAGGTCCGACTACTGCACATGCTCCCGTGGCCCGACGGCCTCGACGCGAACCGAAAGCAACAGTGGCGCACAGAATTCACCAATCGCAGCAAGGACCCGCTGTACGAGATCGAAATTCACGGCTTCCGCGCCCAGGTCGAAGACGACGCTGACGCGGTGAATATGCGGGCATTCGCAGAGACAGCCCTGTCGGAGGACACACCGATCAGATCGGGTGGTTGGCGTAGGCAGGCCGTGCTCGAGGCGGGTGAAACGTTCAATATCCGGTGGGAATCGGACGATCCCGCCGAGCAGAACCCGGCTCCCGCATTCGTTAGCATCTGGTACTCGGCAATGGACGCCAACGGCCGCTACTGGAACGTCGTCGACAACAACGAACCCGAGAAAGTGCCCCGCCCGTCCCGTCGCCTCGGATGACACGAGCAGTGCTCACACCCCCAGCCGCGGAAGCACACTCGACGGTGTCAGCCCTCTGCTTCTCCCCCTGGGCGGCTCAGACACCATCCGAGGTAACCGGAAGAACGTCGAACTCAGCGTCGCGGATCACCGATAGATCGAACGCGTCCGAACCGTCGATCGGTGCAACGAGAATCGTCTGACCCTCATCTGGGGCTGTGATGATCCGCCCCCACTTCTCAGGCTCGTAGCGGACGAGCCCGAAGCGATAGTTCCCGAGGTGACGGCCTCGGGCGGTGACGACACGAGCCGGGTCGATAAGCATGTTCGTAGCCATAATCGCACCGTACCCGAACACGGAAAGCCATAGTGCACAACACCATCAAGCATCAAAGACCTGCCGAACAGTGGCAAGTTGCTGGTCGAGTTGTGTTCGCGATGACCCGAGGCTTCTACCGTCGAAATCCCCGCCGAGGGTCACGTGGCTCGTGTCCGTCCATGGCCGTGAACCACGTATCGCATGGAAAGACACGTAGACCGTGTGCCGCTGTCGCCGGGTGATAGAACACCTCGACATCGCGGTCGCCCATCAGAACGTCTGTGACGGCGTCCCAGTCGACGTCCCGCGGATGGGACGCCAGTACGGCAACATCGTCGCCGTACACCTCATCGGCTAGCGCTGCGGCGGCTTGGGCGATGACGATCATGAGCGCGAGCTGTTCGGCGATCGTGTGAGGCCGGGGTAGCCGACCGGCGTCGAGGTCCTGAGCCAAGTCGTCGAAAGATCGGGCCATCTGACGTCGCCACAGAGCGGACTCGGCGAATGTGCATTCGGGAAGTCGGTTCAACAAATACCACCACCGCACCGTGTCGACCGGATCATCACCGCGCTCCTCGACGTCGTCGTACGCCATGTCGGCGCACACCCACGCGTGGATCCGCAACAACTCCCGCTGCCGATCAGTCAGTGAGAACCGCGGCACAAACTCGATGACATCGCCCATGGTCGTCCATGCTGCCCGCCCCAGAACTGATCTGCGCACGGATCGACCACATCCGCACGTCGACCCGTGCATGCAGGAATACGCGCACGTCTGCATGCAGATCGGATACCACGTACCAGCCAGGGTCACTCGGCAGTGAGCTACCAGGACAGCCGGAAGCTCCTCAGATCATTCGACTCGATGGTGTCACCGTCCCACGCGAATCGATCGTCGGGCAGTTCAGCGTGTTCGGTCAGTTTCTCGAGGTGGAGCGCCTTGCTGTGATCGCGGCTGCTTAGGCTCGCGATGAGGCCGGTTCCATCGTCGATGACGATTGTCGTGGTGAGTCCAGTGGGCGATGTCAGCTCGGTCGACCATGCCGGACGGCCAGCGTGGTCGATCGCCGTCGGGCCCTGGGTGACGTGCTGAGGTGGTGTGCGCCGAGTCAGGAGTGAACGCGGGCCGAAGAGATCTCGCGGGGTGAACAGTGCGCCGAGGCGGATCAGGCTGGTGGTGCGTTGGTGGACCATCTGTCCATCGATGCGGGCGACGGGGACCGTATCAGTGGAGCTCGACGATGAGTAGACGATCTCGCCATTGCGTTCGACCCACCAGCGGTCACCCCGGCCGTAGCGGAACTCGAAACGGTCGTCGACGAAACCTGTGTCGGTCACACCGACAACGTGCAGCGAGCCTGACATGTTGAGGTCGGTCGCCGCGGCATTGCGCGCTGTGAGTTGTTGCCACGTCCGGACATTCACCGTCTCGAATTTACACCTGGCCTCGTTCGCTTCGACCTCCCCGAGCAGGGGCGCACCTTCCAGCCGGCGGCACGCTTCTCCCGGGCAGGCGATCGAGTCCGCACACAGCCGCAGGAGTCGTTGATCGCAGGCAGCCTCTAAATCAACCTTGGACAATAGACACAAGATGAACGACCGTCATAAGAGGTCGAGTCGCCCCATCTTGTTGCCCGTGGGTATCGAAAACGTCACGCTCGCAAGTCAATCCCCCACACTCGTCCGGGCCCACGCGAACAAGGTTCCCTCGACGATGGTGTCCATGGCCAAGCCCTCGGCTCTCACTTTGAGAGCCGTGGTGTCGCGAAAGCGTCCGCCACCGGATCGACCGATCGCGAGCGCCACATTCACTTTCACCGACATCGGTGGATCGACAATGCGGCGGGTGGGTGGCTCGAAGGTGGTGGGCCAGGAGTCGAAGATGCCGGCGGAGTTGTCGGTAGTCATTGCGCGGCCGCGAGTGGTCGTCGGCCGGAGAGGTCGCCGGCGGGCGCGGGTGTCCAGCGCAGACCGTGCTCGCCGAAACTTGGGGCGGTGAGGGTGTAGCGGCCGGTGCGGTGCTGCGTTCCGCGGCCGTGGACGGCGGTTTCGAGGGTGATCGACCGGATTCGACCTCTCCCCTGCTCGATGCCGCCGTAACTGTGGACGGTCGATGCGATGGTGAGATCGATACCCGGCATGTGTCCGTCCGTCAGGATCAGAATGCTGCCGTGCCGACGATTCCTGGCAAGCAAAGCTCTTGCGCGCGTGGGTGGTACGTCACGGCCGTGCACGGTCGTCACGACCAAATCTACCCCGTCGAGACAAATCGAGGCGGCGTCGAGAGGGTCCGTCGATCCTGGATTCACAAGATGAACTTTTGCGAGATCGCCACCGTGTTCGTGGACAGCGAGCAAACTCAGCCTCGGTTGGCCGATGAGGGCGACGTGATGGCCGGCGGCGGACGCTTCGGCAATAAGGGCGATCATCATCGATCCGGCGCCGGTGACGGTGATGGCGGTTCCACGGGCGAGGGCACCGCGTGGGAGCAGTTCGGCCAGTGGACGGGGCACGGGCATGGTCCGCAGGGTTTTGCCGCGTACAGCGGCGATGAGCGGTTCCGGATCGTCGTCGACGACCGGCGTGACCCGATCGAGGGGTTCGACCCGATCGGGTGCGGTGATGGTGGGCAGGTCGGCAAGCGCGTGGTCGCGGCGGCCACCGGGGACGGTGGCCATCCGGCGACGGAGGACGTCCAGCTGGGCGCTCTTGTCGAGTCCGGTGAGATCTTCGATCGCGTCGACGGTGGCCATGGGATCGACCTTTCGCCGTGCCGGTAGGAACTACCGCCAGAGTATCGAACACCCGTTCGAGTTGTCGAATGTGCTGGTGAGGTCGGTCAGCGGGGAACGGCGTGGCCGTCGAGGTCCGCCGAGGTGAAGGTCCAGGCGAGATGCCGGTACAGGCCCAGGGTGCGTTTGACCTGGTCGAGAGCTGTGACGACGGTCGGGTGGTCGGGGTCGTGGCCTTCGTCTCGGACGGTGGCTCGTTCGTCGTGGTCCATACCTGTTTGGACGCAGCCGGGCTCTAGTTGGTTCCGGCAACAGTCATTCGCGTGAATGACTGGACGAGCATGGAGTCCGACCAGACGGCGCACTGAACAAGGCCAGCGCCGCCGCGACGATCGTCCGCAAGGAATGGCTGACGAAACTGTCGCGTTTCGTTAACCTGGAGTAGGTGCCCGCTCTTCAAGGGTCAGGGTGTGCGGCCGGCCACCGAGTTCGCTTCGATGACGGGGGGCCTCGACGGTGTCGTTCGCAGTTAGGCGCGCCAGCGGCGAGAGGATCGGCTCCATCGTAAGCTTTACCTTGACAACTGACCGACCGACCCGAATGGGTCACCGTCGCCGCCGGCTAGTTGTTCAGCACCGGGATAATGCCTTCGTTCCTTCTCACCGGCGCTAGGGGCTTGAGGTCGGAGCAGGCATCGACAGACCGCGGTGCAGCCAGCTACGACCGTCCTCAAAATTTTTCGATGGCGATTGGAATACCGCGCCCGATCGTGATGAACGACTGCCCCGAAAGCTGGAAAAGACCCTCGACCTCCTTACCCAGTTCGTCGAGCAAATCTTTGCCGGTCGTGTCATCGACCTCGAAGGTCACTCCGTCGTAACGGATTCGGTAGCCCATTGTGATGTCCTGTCGTCGATGCCAGCGGTCCGAGCCGTGAATGCCGCCGCATATGCAAGGCTACTTGCCAGCTCCCCGCTTCATAGCCGAAAGCGTCACCGACGCCGGTCAGCACACCGGTCTCCACGATGTCGCGCTTGTCTGGGTCCACCACACGCCTCCCTGTCACGAGAGCAGGATGAGCGATTGCGCAGCTGGTCTTCTGACTCGAAATATCAGTAGACCAGGGGCATTCACTCGCAAAACGCCAGCAGAGTGTGCAGTCGCCTGGCTGGTCGACCTAACCGATCGAGTTCGGTTGCGCACGGGCTTGCCTCCTCGACGGTCATTCGTCGAACTTTCTAGGCTGGCACGCTCCTCGGGTCAGCCCCGCGATCGGCGAGAAGCCGGTCGTGTTTCACATTATGTCGTGCAATGCTGCAGGCAATTGTTGCACCACTGGCAGAGCGGGCATCGTTACCGACGCGCGGGGGGGCTGTTTCAGGCTCTCTGCCCGGAGCATTGATCCACCCTCGGACGGTGTGGCGGCACTCGACGCACCGTGCATCGTCCTACAGTTCGATCATGAACTCGCCCAACACAGGTGGCGTTGATCGGCAAGGTGCGAGCAGACTCGAGGTCACGCGCACTGCGGGCGGTGACGACAACGGAGACGATGTGGTCGTTCGTGTGACCTTCGGAACCCGCTCTTCTCGGCTCGGCGGTGGCCACAAACAGGTCGGGGACCCGAATCGTGGTACCGATCTCGATGACGACGAGGTGTTCGAGGGTCTGGTGATCGAACTGACGCCGCGACAGCGCCGGTTCGTCGAAGTGGCTGCATGGACTCTCGCCGACGATGTCTACGATGCGATCGAAGATTTTCGCCGCCACCCTGATCTTCATCGCCGCCCCGAGGAGGCAGCGCACGGCATTTCGATTCTCAGTGAGTTCCCTCCCCTGACGTGGAAGCAGTCGGCGTCCTGGTGGCGTCAGCAAGCCCGATGCTTCGACGATCTCGCACTCGAGGCTCAGGCCGGTATCGACCCGGATCCGGTCTGCACCGGAGAGGAAATGGCGCTCCACCTGGTCCTCGGTCGAGCACGGGCAATGGCCACCGACGAGTCCGATCGCCGTATGGATTTGGTCGGCGACATCGCCGCGCACGACAACGACAACGACTGGGAAGGTCCGCTGGACTTTCTGTTCCAGGACCACGATGTGCTCACATTGTTCGACAATGACACCAAACCGCATCCTGGTGCAGTCAATCTCGTTCCCGCGGAATGGTTCACCCCGTTCGTCGACATCGAGTCCCGGAGGCCCGATCGCGGCTTCCGACGCTGACAGCCCACCCCGGCGGTAGGTAGATCCCGGCGATCCACGGGGCCGCGCACCCGGCACCGCGTTGGCAAAGCCCCGTAGTTCTCGGTTTCGAACCAACGTGGCCCGAGACATCGACAAGTGAGCAAGCGTGCGCAAACCAGGAGTGGAAGCCATTGATTCCAAATAGCGGGGATGGGCTCGTTCCGATACGGAAAGGCGGTGAAGTGGAGTAACACGGCCCGGCCTGCCCTGCGATGTACAGGACACGTGCGTTGTTGCCTGCGACTGTTCGCAGGTTCTGCAGCACGTGTGGATTGCCGGTCCGAGAGGTGGCCCGGCAGTCGTTGTGCCCGGTGCCTGGAAGAGGTTGCCGGGCACACAGACAGCCCTACCGCATCATGCAAGGTCAGCGGTGGGGCTGTTCTGGTTTCTCGTGAGCGCTTGTCGCCGTACCGCGATGATTCGGTCGGCCGACGAATCGTTCTTCGGTGGTCGAGACCATTGCGCCGATGCCATCGGTCAGGATGCACCGCACGGTGAGGTTGTCCCCGAACAGGGTGCGGTCCGCAGCGACCAGGAACAGATCACATCGCAGTCGATCGTCACCGCGGACGGGTCGGTGTTCGCGGCCACGGTGACCGACATGTTCGAGCAGATAATCCCCGACGTCCTCGAACAGATCCAGCAGTAGTCGGGCAGCCTCGCTGCGACCGATCACAGCTGACGGATGCGCGGCGGTCGTGCTCGGACATTCGTAGGCCGCGATCGACAGTGAAGTGTGCTCGCCGTGCAACCGGTCCGGCACGAGGTTCCCCAGCACAAGCCCGACATCGGTTAGTTCGGATCGTCGGTGAGAACCGAGCAGCGCGCTCAACTCTCGTAGCGAGGGCGTGCGGTCTGTGCTGCAACCGGAGTTCGCGTCGGTCATCTGGCAGGGCCGTCTTGCCGCACGGGGTCGGACCTGTTGTGTGAGTGAACGGTCATGATCACCGATATGGTCCTGCGGTCATGGCACGTACTTCGTCTAGTGACCTGGCACTTTTCGTCACGGCGTCAGCGATGTCAGGGCGTCCGCGAGGTCGGCGTGCAGAGCGAAGGTCTCGTTCAGCCCCATCAGTATCAGCGGCCGACTCGTAGTGGGACCGTCGGCCACCACAGCGAACTTCGAGACCCCCTGCACTCGCAGGTGCGCGTCGATGAGAACTGTCATGGAAACCGCGGCGAGGAAGGACACCTTCGTGAGGTCGATGATCAGGGCCGATGGTGTGGCCTCGGCGACTGCGGCATCGATCGACACGATCAGGTCTGGGGTGGTGCGCAGGTCCAGGTCACCGCGTACGGACAGAACGGTTGCAGTTCCGACTCGTTCGACTGCGATGTCGAGAGGGCCGGAACCGGCCGCGTCGTTCTTCATGACACACTCAACACCTTTCACCTCGGCTCACCCGAAGTACCTGCACCAGAAGACATCCTATCCATGGACCCGATCCGTGAGCCGCGGATTCCATCGACGCCCGAGCCGTAGTGAAGACCGTGGGTCGTTCGGTCCACCGCAGATCAGCCGACGACCGCGGCGCGCCGGTACATTCGTACCGGAACCGGTGCACGCAAGTGTGTGCAATGCTCGAGATCAATACACCACCCGGCTTCCTGACCTCGATGTTGCACACTCGGTCGCTGCGCTGCGGGTCCGTAGTGTAATAGGCAGCCGCGCTCGGACACCCGCATCTACCGGGCACCCCACACCCACACTCCGGCACGGGTCATAGGTTCGCGTCTGTTCTCGCTCGGGACCGTCGTCTGGACGCCCGTACCGACCGGGTCACCTGAATCGCTTCTCCGACAACGAGAACGAACAGTGCGCCGATGAGCACGATCAGGGACACTGCAACAACGCCAATCAATACCGGATACATCGGATTATGAGGCCCTTCCTCGACTTCTTCGCCTGCTCGAACCTTCTTCCCTGGACGGGCGTCGCCGCGTCCGACGACAGTTGGTCATCGCCCGATGGGGAGTGACCCTGACAACTTCCGGCTGCGTGCAGGCACACGTGTACGTGTACGCGGGTGTCGGCGAATCCGGTGCAGCAGTATCAGTCCGGTGATCATGCCCGCGGCGACGATACCGATCAGTAGCCCCACCTGCTGTGACCGCACGGCGTCGGAGGTGTCAGCAGTGCTGACATCGTCGAGCTGCGCTTCGGCAGTGGACTGCGCACCACCGACAACGTCACCGTTCCGAGCCGCGTGGTGTGCAGCCGAACCGACTCCGTATCCGGCTTCACCGGCGGAGCCGCCGACCGTCCGGCGGCCATCAGCAGTGGGTTCGATAGGTTCGGTGGGGTCGACAAGTGCATGCCTGCCTTCCCCTGATCGGGGGTGCTGGACACCGCTCGCTGCGCGCGCTCCGTCGCCGGTTGCCGGTCCCGCCGACTGCTCGGCTGCCCGCTGGGCGACGTGGTCGTCATCGCGTTCTCGATCCGGCATCGGGGGCCTCTTTCCTCGAAATTCTTCTGTACACGGTAGGACGCCCGCGACGTCGAGGACCGAACCTCCCGAGGCAGTGATATAGGACACAGTTCGTCGAGGTGAGGCCCGCCTCGCCTGCCAACGATCTCCGCCGATGCGCCCTGGCCGGGCTGCTTCCTGCGCGATGTCCGAGGTTTGCCGGTTCGATACAGGTCGGTACTCGGCGTCGCGGAAAGTTCGTGGTTCTCCGTTCGGTTTCGGCTGGTCCGCTCGTCGGTATCGACGTGACCAACAATCATCGTGAGTCTGCCGCAGCCGTATCGCCTTCGGGTTCGCCGCCGCATCCTGTCCGGCCTTGCGGGGTGATCGCCCGGTTCGGTGATCTGGTCTCCCACGCCGATGCAGGGGAGGTGGTCAGCCTCGGTGAGGGCTCGACCCCGCTGCTGCATGCACGGTATCTGTCGGATATCACCGGATGCACGGTGTACCTCAAGGTCGAAGGGGCCAATCCGACCGGATCGTTCAAGGATCGGGGGATGACCACAGCGGTCACCGCGGCCAGATCGCGCGGCGACCGGCTGCTACTGTGCGCTTCGACCGGTAATACGGCGGCCTCGGCGGCAGCGTATGCCGCACAGGCCGGCTTGGACTGTGCGGTGCTGATCCCCCAAGGGCGTATCGCGTCGGGAAAGCTTGCCCAAGCGCACATCCTCGGTGCCCGCATCGTGCAGATCGACGGCAACTTCGACGACTGCCTCACCGTTGCTCGGTCGTTGGCGGAGACATTTCCGACCGTGGGTCTGGTCAACTCGATCAACCCGGACCGTATCGCCGGCCAGAAAAGCGCCGCCTACGAAATTTGCGACACTCTCTCGCAATCGCCGCAGGTCCACGTTCTGCCTGTCGGCAACGCCGGCAACATCCACGCCCACTGGCTCGGATACAGCGACTATCTCGGCGCAGGGATCATCGACTCACGGCCACGCATGCTCGGGGTCCAAGCCGCAGGTGCCGCGCCCCTGGTCACAGGATCGGTGGTCGAGAACCCGGACACCATCGCCACCGCCATCCGGATCGGTTCGCCGGCGTCGTGGCAGGCCGCGCGTCGCGTGCAGAGCGAATCGAACGGAATGTTCTGCGCTGCCACCGATGCCGAGATTCTCGACGCGTATCGTCTGGTCGCCCGAGCCGAGGGCATCTTCGTCGAGCCATCCTCGGCCGCGTCGATCGCAGGGCTTGTGCAAGCAGTGCAGAACGGGTGGATCGAACCGGGATCGCTGGTCGTGTGCTCGGTCACCGGTAACGGGCTCAAAGACCCCGAGGTCGCCCTGTCCAGTATGTCCGAATCCGTCGCTGTGGTCGCCGACCCGGAAGCCGTTGCCTCTGCGCTCACCCTGACTTGAGGCACCCACACCGCCCGCAGCGTCTCGCCCCGTGCGGCTCGAGTCAGCCCCGGATGTGTCGTTTTCCGAGTTCCCGTGCCTGGTCGGGACGTCGTTCGCGCTGTCTACGACCGGATCACCTGCAAGAATCTTGGGCGATGAGCGCTCGTTCGTGCGATAACCCCATGGCAGGGATCCGGCGGTGACCGGGTCGCCGCCTTCCGCGCGACCCTTCAGGGCCTCGGATTATTCCTGGATCGTACTGTTTCTACGATCCCGATCACTGCAACGACCGGCGCAGCTCGGCGTAGCAAGTGGCTGCATCGCGTTCGGCGTGTGGGCTGTGTTCATGATGGCCAGCTCCCTGTGCCCGGTCTCACCGGTCGCCGTGTTCGTCCTCGCGGCGGCAGCGTCGAGCACTTTCGTTGCGGCGGGATGCTGGATCGCCCGGCCATGGCCGTCGGAGCGGGTATCGATCGTTTTCGTCGCCGGGGCGGATCTGATCATCGCTGCATCACTGTTCACTTTCACCGAACCTGCCGCAGCGTCGCCGGGCACGGGATGGTTCGCCTTCATCGGTGTCTACGTCGCGTTCTTTCACGGCGCGCGGTTGTTGATCGTGCACCTGTGCTGGGCTGCGGCTGTCACGGTGGTGCTGTTCGCGTTGTCGCTGTGGACCACCGACATCGACCTCTGGTTCTACATCTCCCGGCTGGTGGTGCAACTCAGTGTGATCGGCGCAGCTCCGATCTTCACCCAGATCGCGGAGGGTGCGCTGCGCCGAGGTGCGCACAATTCCCATCACGATCCATTGACGGGATTGCTCAATCGTCGCGGCTTCCGCGCAGCCGTCGGCGACCGCATGCGGCCGGCTTGTCCGACCGCAGCGAGAGTAGGTATTCAGGCGGTGCTCATGATCGATCTCGATCGATTCAAATCTGTCAACGACACCCACGGGCACGATCACGGTGATCGAGTGCTACGCCGGATCGCTCGCATCGTCACCGAGGCATGTTCGGACTCGGAGCTGGTCGCCAGGATGGGGGGTGAAGAATTCGTGGTGGCCACCAGCCTGCCGGTAGCCACGGCCACCGATCTGGCCGAACGGATACGGCAGAGCATCGATCGGTCGGGCACGGTCACCGCCAGCGTCGGGCTGGCCTCGGCCGCACCCAGCAGGACCGTGCCGGGCGCGTCCGACATCGACGACTTGATCACGCGCGCCGACCAGGCGATGTACCGGGCCAAGAAGTCGGGAGGAAACAGAACAGTCTGCGACGGACCCTGAAGCCGCGCATGCGGCCATGGACGTCCACCACGACGTCTGCCTGCCGACAGGGACCGCTACTGCCGCGGTCATCTGCGCAGCAGACGTGGGTCAGGTCCAGCACATCATTCCTGAGCTGCTCCCGATCGCGGGCGCGCCGCGCGTCGCTCAGCTGACGCGGCGACCATTGTGTGCGGTCTTGGCTATACGTATACGGGTGCACGTGGCGAGCGAAGGGTCCCCGACCATCGACACTGCGTCGCGGCACACCGCATCGACTGCAGCCGCGACGGCTGCCAAGTCGTCGGGAGAGTCTGCGGTGACCTCGAAGTCGAATGTCCGGACTCCGCGGTCGATGATCGCTGCACCGTGTGCAGAGTGGATGTCGGCGCGTTGCGCGAGCACACGCGCCGCACCGGCTGCAACCTGACCGAGGTCGGCGCAGAGTCGACCCTCCGGTCCGCTTCCCTCCAACTGAAGTGTCTTCGCCTTCGGCGCGGCAGTATGCAGGGTGAGCCAACGCAGACCCGACAGAACCAGAACAGCCCCGATCGCTGTTGCCGCCCAGGGCCACCAGGGGGCCTGCGATGCATTCACCATCTGCGGCGCGGTAACCAGCTCCGGCAACCCGCGCAGCGTTTCGATGTTCCATACCGACGCTGCTGCCCACACTGCTGCTCCGGCACCCACCGCGATCAAGACCAGCCCGAGCAGAAAGGTCGCGAGGCGGTCCAGTGCGATCGATGTGCGCGTCATCGGGTTCCTCCGGTGCGGGTGCGGACAGATACTTTCGGTACCGGCGTCAGCGATGTCAGTGCGGTGCGTACCGCATCGGCGACAGCGCCGGGTGTCGCTGCGTCGCCGGTGGTCTCGACCTGGATGGCGACTTTCGTGCGGGTTGCACTCGTGCGCGCGGACAACACCCCGGAGACCGATTCGGCGGTGATCGAGGAAATCCGGGCAATATCGGACGGTTCGATGAACAGTGCTGTGGCCGAATCGATGTCGACTGCCTTCGTGCGCCTGGGAGACAGTGAGGTCAGCACCAGCCACAATCCGATCAACGCGGCCACGATGCCGGCGGGAATCATCGCGCCTGCGGGGCTCAGACCATCGATCGAGTCGATGGCCGCGCCGGTCCAGGACCGGCCGGAGATCCAGCCGGCGGCGACTACGCCGTCATGGATTCCCACGGCACCGACGCCGATCAGCAGTACTGCGATCAGGGCGGCCGGTGTAGGCGGCAGTGGGTACGGCGCGGGGGGTGCGCCCCGGCGCCGGATCGAACACCGCGACGTTGTCGAGGTGCGTGCCCGCTTGGGGGTCGGCTTCGCTGTCGGATCTGTCGGTCGACGCGGGGAGAGCAGCGGTGCGCCGCGCGGCGCCGGCGCCGGGGTCGGGGTCAGGGTCAGGGTCGATGAGGTTGTGCCGGGGGCTCATGTCACTCTTTCCACTCTGATATCGCCGTTCACCGTTGGTTCGGTGACCACGACGGCGACGCTGACATCGACGCCGTCGACGGTCAGACCTGCCCAGGTCGACAGCGCGTGGGTGACGTTCGCGCGTACTGCCGCGGTCACAGTAGTGAGCGGCTGCGGCCACTGCACCGCGATGTCGACGGTGGCACGCACGTGGTCACCGGACACGCTCACGTCGACCCGCGGCAGTTCGCGGCCGGTGAGCTTGTCGAGTCCGCCGGCGTGAGTGCGCACTCCTGCGGTGTCGAGGGCGGCGCGGACGGCGAGATGCTGCGCGACCTTGTCCTTGACGGTCAACGTGCCGCGGTTCGATGGCGCTGCCATCTGACGCCCCTGTCCCTCTCGCGACCCCTCCGACGCGAGAGGGCTCGAGGGATGGGCCACGTCAGCCACGGCCGCGGCCTCGTAGGAGTGCACCGAGGTCCAGTTCACCGTCGCGGTGGGCACCGAGTGCATAACCGGCTGCGCCGAGCAGTAGGGCGAGGACGAACCCGACGAATCCGCCGGCCGCAGCGGCGATCGCCAGAAGCAGGCCGGCGAGCAGGCCGACTGTGGAAGTAGTCATGATGGTGATCCTTCGTCGAGTGAAGCAGCGTGGATGGACATTCGGGCCTGATGGGCAGGTGATGATTCGAGCCGGAGGCCTGCAGCAAGCGCCTTGTCAAGGGCTGGTGTCAGGGGCTGTCGATGCGGCGTATACGTAGTTGTCGCACCCTGACGATGGCGCGGATCGGGCCGCAACTGGTGCGGTGCACCGCGGTGGTGGTGACGACACCGGCGCAGTAGACACCACCTCCGTACGCGGCATCGATCTCGGCGAACGCGCGAGCGAGCGCCGTCGCCGATCCCCCGACGTCGGGGTGCAGTGCCTGCGCTGCACTACGTCGGGCGGTGCATCGGTCGCCGTGGGTCAGCCATCTCCCCACATCACCGGCGTCACTGTCCGGGGACGGTAGGGAGCACGCCGGCTCCGTCACGGCCGCTCGCGTGCAGGTCCGCTGTCGACGGGTTCGGCTGTCGACCCCGGTACGACGTCCTCGACCGTGACGTCGACCGTGCCGCCGGTCAGAGCGGACACGACGCTGCGGACACGGACGGCGGTGTCGCGGACCGAGGCGTCGAAGACGATGCTCACGTGCACTTCGGTGACATCACCGACGGTGCGGATCCCCGGCACTCGGCGACCGGGTAGGTAGGTTCCGACCTCCCCGAACATTCCGGGATGCAGGGCTGCGACGCCAGGGACCGCGCGCACCGCTGCAGCGAGCAGGTCGACCTCGTCAGCGCCCGCGGGTTGCTTCGCCGAAGTCACTGCACCCGGGTGATCGTGGACTCTTCACTGTCCTTGTCATCCGACTCGTTGTCGAGGTGTACGTCGTGGACAGCGATGTTGACTTCGGTGACCTCGAGGCCGGTCATCCGCTCGAGTGCTGCGATGACGTTGCGGCGAATACCGGCGGCGAGGTCGGCAATGGCTACTCCGTACTCGGCGACGATGTCGATGTCGACGGCGGCCTGCTTTTCTCCGACCTCGACCGAGACACCCTGCGAGTGGTTGACCGACGCACCTGGAATGCGGTCACGCAGGACACCGACGACGCGGGATGCGCCCCCGCCGAGGTCGTAGACCCCGTGTACCTCGCGGGTGGCAAGCCCGGCGATCTTGGACACCACCGTGTCGGCAATCGATGTCTTGCCCTGACTGCTCACCAGAGCCGAACTACGCGATGAGCCTGCTTCGTCCGTGGTGACTGCGGGTGCGGTGGGCGTGGTGCTGGTCATCGAAAATGGTCCTTCCGAGGGGAGGCAAGTGGGCGTACATCAGGGAGGACGGATCGAACCTGCCGGACCGGACACCGGCTTGATGTGATCTAGATCACGTTTGAGGTCGGGGTCGCGGGTGTAGATCTCTGTGGACGGGCCAGCCGACCTCGGTGCGCCGCACTTGCCTCATACCCACGACGGCGTCGATGGGACAGGAGTGCCGCGATGACACCACGCTCTTCTCTGCCGTCGCTATCTGTCTCCTCCGAGGTCAGTGACCGTGTGTTGGTCGACGCTGCGGTGGCCGGGGACCGCACCGCGTTCGAGACCCTGGTTCTGCGGCACGGCCCTGTGCTGCATCGATATGCGCGGCGAATGTTGCGTGACGAGGGCGCGGTCCACGAGGTCGTACAGGACACGTTCGTCTCGGCGTGGCGACAACTGTCCAGCTTCCGAGGCGACTCCGCGGTGCGGACCTGGTTGTTCGCCATCTGCTCGCGCAAGGTGATCGATTCCACCCGCGTCAAACATGCCCAACCTGTCGACGACAAACTGCTCCAGCCCCTCGCGGATCCCCGGGCGGTCGACCCGTTCGAATTCGCCTCCAACGCGGAGTTCGTCGAGGCACTCGAAGCCGCACTCGCCGAGCTTCCTCTGCGTCAGCGTGCATCATGGGTGTTACGGGAAATCGAGGGGCACACTTTTCCGGAAATCGGAGCCGCTCTGGGATTGAGTCCCGATGCTGTGCGGGGCCAGCATCGTCGCGCCCGCGCGATGTTGAGTCAACGACTGATGAGGTGGCGATGAACGACGATCCTGTCGCTGCATTCTGGACAAGAGCCTTCACCGTCCTGCGAGAGCTACCCGAACCTGGGTGGGACCGAATCGCCGGCGCGGTGGTCGACGCCGTTCGCGCCGCCCCGCGCGGAGGCTGGCCGATCGACATGAGCGAGACCGGGGTCAGCGATGACACCTCGGCCCTCGGAACACTCGCGGTCAGCGATCTCGTTCTTCGCGGCGCGATCGCACGTGCAGTGCGTCTCGACGAGATCTGCGTCCCGCGTGTCATAGAGGTGCTCACCGACAATGCTCACCTGCGCACGATCAGGGTCGAACTCACCGCCCGATACGGCAGCGAACTCGACATCCTCGCCGACCGAATCCGCCGCACCGTACTCGATGTCGTCGACGACATCATGGGTACAACTCCGGTCGGCTCCGGAGACGGAAGTAGCTCTACCCGCGGCGGTCCTGCGGTCGATGTCGCAGTCACCGACATCGTGGACGGCAATCCGCTGACGTCGTGACCGGCGGTCAGCCGCCGCCTATTTTCGCTTTCTACGATGTACTTCCAGACCGACCATCACTCCCGTGCCGTCTGGCGTCGCTTCACCTCCACGCGTGTGCTTTCATCAGGGGCCATGGACAACACCGATGCCACCAGCGCTTCCATCCTGGCCGCCACACCGATCGGTGCCACCGACGACGCCTCCGATATCGCCACAGCCGCCGCCAGGCAGGGCCTGGACCCGGCGCAGCTCGGAGCGATGCTCATCGCGCTCGGTGGATCGATATCCGACGAAGACGATCTGGTCGTGCTCCTGCAGCGCATCGTCGAGGTCGCCGCCGACGCCATCGACGGCGCGGACAGTGCCGGAGTCACCATCGAACTCGGCGGCAGCATCTACACCGCAGTCCACACCGACGATCGCACCCTCGAGGTCGATGCTCGTCAATACGCCGCAGGTGACGGGCCCTGCCTGCACGCTGCCCGCAGCGGCGAGATCGTCTTGGTCGATGTCGATCACTGCGAGCAGCGCTGGCCGGGGTTCGCCGCCGACGCCGCACGCGAAGGCATCCACTCGTTTCTCGCAGCGCCGCTGCGTACCGCGGACATCACTCTCGGTGCGCTCAACCTCTACGGCCGCGCGCCCGCAGCATTCGACGCACTCGACGCCGACGTCCTCGATGTGCTCACCACCGCCACCGCACGCGCGATCGGTGACTACGCACGCTTCAAGTCCGCATCCGAAGTATCGATCGCTCTGCGCGAAGCAATCGAACATCGTGCGCCCATCGAACAGGCCAAAGGCATGCTCATGGCATTGCACCGCATCGATGCCGACGCCGCGTTCGCGCTCATGCGTTCCCAATCGCAGACTTCGCACCGCAAACTCCGCGACATCGCCCACGACATCATCGACACACTGACCACCACTGCACCGGGATAGTTGCTTCGCACCCGAGATCCGCCGCGCCCGACCCCGATGTCAGTGTCAGTGTCAGTGCCATGCCCCGGCATGTCCGCCGGTGTCGGCTCCAGAGCAGTATCCAACCGCTCATCGGCAGGTACGAGCTGCGGCATTGTCTTCGGCGGCGACACCCCGACCCTGCAATGCTCTCGACCTCGTCGAGCTACAGCCGTCGCTCGAAGCCCAGCAAGCGACCACATAATGTGATCTGTATCACTATTGCGTACGGTGTGGGTCGCTCTCGTCGTCACACAACAGGTCGGCTTCGAACGCGATGGCGTCGCGCACCTCCAGATTCGGGGGGTGCCCGGGGTCGACCGCGAAGCATACTCCCCACTGGGGGCCGCTTCGCCTGTGTGCGGCGCGCACCGACCGCCCCGCGCACACCGCCCTTCGGTGACAAGTCGCAAAGTCATCACCTGCACGTGTCGCTGCCGAGTTCATCCTCGGTTCTGCGGTTACGCAGGCTCGACGCGTGACCCCTTGCGGTTCGTCACCGTTCACACGATCAGAAAGTACTGGAAACTATGTCCGAAGCACTCAACAACGCTCTGTCGACCATCGCAGAGTTCGTGCCCAAACTGCTGCTGTTTCTGGTGATCCTGGTGATCGGAATCGTCCTCGCCAAGGCCATCGGAAAAGCTCTCTCGGCCATCCTCGAACGCGTCGGATTCGACCGTGCGGTCGAACGCGGCGGAGTGAAGAAAGCACTCGAGAACAGCAAATACGATGCCAGTGACGTCGTCTCGAAGATCATCTACTACGCCTTGGTGCTGTTTGTGTTGCAGTTGGCATTCGGGGTGTTCCCCGCTAATCCGATCAGCGTGCTCCTGAGCCAGATCATCGCGTTCCTCCCGCGCCTGATCGTGGCCATCATCATCATCGTGGTTGCCTCGGCCATCGCAGCCGCAGTACGTGAGCTGATCTCGAACTCCCTCGGCGGACTGTCCTACGGCAAGACCCTCGCCAACATCGCGTCGGTGTTCATCCTCGGTTTCGGTGTCATCGCAGCTCTCAACCAGATCGGTGTCGCCACCACGGTCACCACGCCGATCCTGATCGCCGTCCTGGCCACACTCGGCGGGATTCTCGTCGTCGGTGTCGGCGGCGGACTCGTCCAGCCGATGGCCAAGCGCTGGGAGGGCTACTTGACCAAGGCCGAGGACGAAATGCCCCGGATCAAGGAACAGGCCGCCAACGCGCCCTCTGTAAAGCAGCAGGCCCAGCACGCCAAGAACGAAGCACAGCACCGCTACTGATCGACCGGCATGCACCTCGGTGCGTGGGTAGACATCCACGCACCGAGACCCCGCCGCCACGCGCGCCGTTTCACGTCATGCGGTCAACCTGCCACATCGACGACAAGTCACCGACGGCACGCCGATCTGCGGGCTGCCGGGTCGGCGCGGTGCAGTGTCCGGTCGACGATCGAACGCTCCGGCAGATGCTCGACCCTCCCACCCGCGAACGGACCGATCGCCACGAGCTCGAAATACACCGTTCTCGACTTGTGCAGCGCCGGTTGTGAGGGTGTTACGGACGTCGGCCCGAGTACTACCAGTTGAGTGCATGTCTCGCCGAGACATCGGCGTTGAGCACGGTTGAACTTCGAGTCTCAGCCCAGCCCGCTGGACTTATGCGGTTCGGATGCAGGTTCGGTGGGACTCGTACTGTCCACGATCAGCCTGTGTGCAGCAGTGCAGACCTGGGCTGAATCGACGGTGAAGAAGTAGCTCCATTGATTCGACGACGACGCTGGAGCGTCGGGGTCGAGCGGGCGAGCGACCAGGGCGCAGTAGAACCGTTGGCCGATAACGGCGATGGCACCGATTCTTTCCGAAGGTTGAACCAGGTCAGCGTGACGTACCCCGTCGGTGGCGGTGAACAGTGCACGAGGTGCGCCGAGTGCCTTCACATACGGGTGCTTGCGTGCCAGATGCTGCAGCGTTCGCGCCATGTCGGCGGTGCACAAGTCGGGTTCTCGGAATGCGATCACGATCGTCAGAGTTTCGGTGGTGGTCATTGCGAAGTCGAGCAGGTGATCGGAGATGAACGTGAGCAGCGAGATCGACGTCGTGTCGGTGGCGCGATCGTCGAGTATCTCTGTCAACGGTCTCGTCGCAGGAGGGCGTGGCAGCATAGGAAAGGACGACGTCGGGGATGCGTCGAGGGGGCGGGCCGCCCGAGGTGAAATCCTTGTCCGTAAGCGGCACCCCACGCGATTGCCTTGTCCTTCTGTCTCTCGGTTTCGATTCCTTCGGCGATGAGTGCGACATCGAACCGGCTCGCGTAGGCAAGGACGGCGAGCAAGGTGGCGAGCTTGTCGCCGGGGAGGTCGTCGTCGAGCAGCGATCTGTCGAGTTTGATCACCTCGGGTGCGAGAAGGGGCAGGACCACCATCGAGTCGGGGTCGGCACCGACGTCGTCGAGAGCGATGATGATGCCGTCGCGCCGGAGTCGGTCAGCGGACCGGAGCAATCGCGCCGGGTCGGTGAGCAGGGAGCGTTCAGCGAATTCCGCGACGGGCCGAATCTGCGAGCCGCCTGATCGCAACAGTTCGCTGAGGCGGCGGGCCGAAGTCGACGAGTTCTCGGAGGACATTGCGTCGGCTTCTATGTTGACGAACAACGTGCGCGGCGGGTGGTCGGCGGGGGTGAACTGTGCCGCTGCAGCAACTGCTGAGGCTATGCATCTACGGTCCAACTCCTCGGCCATTCCCATCGTGCGGGCGATGTCGAAGATCTGTTCCGGCGACGTGTCGGGGAAGGCCGGCCACCTGGTCAGTGCCTCGTGGGCAACCACCAGCCCGGTCCTCGAGTCGACGATCGGCTGAAAAACTGAGCTCAGTGAGCCGAAACGCTCATCGAAGTCACCGTCGACGCCCAACTTTCACCCCATGTTCTCGATCCCCGTACTGCACGTGCACAGAAACTGTCGTTGCCTGTGCCGAGGCACGCAGGGCGTTGTCTGCTTACGGACTTTGCCGGCTCTTCCCAGATGAGGGTGTAGGTCGGCCGGGCGCGTCGGTCCGCAGGTAGACGTCGAGGTCTCCCGACGATGGAGGTTCCTACGCCATCCATCCGAAAGACCTCGACGTGTCCGACGCTACCCCGCCGGCCGGCTTCGGCCGCCCTGACCTGACCGCCTTCGCGGCTCATCCCAATCGACCCTGATCGGGTCTGCTGACCCCTCGACGAGAACGCAGCGACATCACAGCCACCCAACCCCGACCGTCCGGGAAGCCGGGGCACGTCACATGGCCTGTGCTGCGGGCGTGTCGAGTGGGTCGTCCAGGGGCGACGCAGGAGCGTCGACGCGACGTGCTGAGAGGTGGTTCCAGTCGAGCGCTAGGACACCGGCTACAGGCATGGCGATAGGTCAGGAACGGCATCGCTCCCTGCGCAGGAGGGAGCGCAGAGTCTCGGCGTTCGCGTAGCCGACCCGTAGCGCGATCTCGGCGGAGGTGAGGTCCGTGGTTGCTGAGAGGTGCCGAGCTCGTTCGATGCGAAGCCGTTGGACGAAGCCGAGCGGAGTGAGGTTGAGCGCCGCACGGACTCGTCGTTCGAGGGTGCGCCGGCTGGTGCCGAGCGACTGCGCG
>NZ_JBFBMD010000039.1:0-32781 GCF_040686915.1 Rhodococcus sp. NPDC077669
AACTCCACCGCCCCGCAGCCTAGAATCGTGTCTCACATGTATCGAGACACCCGTGTCCCACATGTATCAAGACAGCACACGTAGCCTGCTACGAGTTTCCGCTCACGACCCGTAGGCCCGCAGATGCGCCACCTGCTCGGGATCGAGTGACGGTTTGACCGTCGCCCGAGCGGTGGCGACATCGTCGGCGGTGACGTCCGCTGCGTCCATCGACCGACGCATCGCCGTCAGTGCGGCCTCGCGCAGCAGGGCCGCGCAGTCCGCGGCGGAGTAGCCGTCGAGATCGCGTGCGAGGGCTTCGAGATCGACATCCTCGGCGAGCGGGATCGACTTGCCCGACGCCTTCAGGATGTCCACTCGCGCATCGGCATCCGGCGGCGGGACGAAGACCAGGCGCTCGAGCCTGCCGGGCCGCAGTAGAGCCGGGTCGATCAGATCGGGCCGGTTCGTTGCGCCGAGAACGACGACGTCGCGCAGTGGTTCGACGCCGTCGAGCTCGGTCAGCAGTGCCGCGACCACTCGGTCGCCTACACCGGAATCCGAACTCTGCCCGCGACGCGGTACGAGGGCGTCGACCTCGTCGAGAAAGATGAGCGAGGGGGCGGAGTCGCGGGCACGCTGAAACAGTTCACGCACAGCCTTTTCCGAGGATCCGACCCACTTGTCCATCAGTTCCGCGCCCTTGACCGAGTGCACGCTGAGCTGGCCCGAACTGGCCAGGGCGCGCACCAGAAACGTCTTGCCGCATCCGGGTGGGCCGTACAGCAGAACTCCGCGCGGTGGCTCGATGCCCAAGCGCGCGAACGAATCCGGATGACGCAGCGGCCACAGGACGGCCTCGGTCAGGGCCTGCTTGGTCTCGACCATGTCTCCCACGTCCTCGAGGGAGAGGCTGCCGATCGCCAATTCCTCGGCCCCCGATCGTGACAACGGCCGAATCACCTGCAGCGCGCCGATCAGGTCGTCGTGCATCAGTGAGGCGGCCGTCGCATCGTTCGATGCTCGCGCGGCCGCTCGTAGCGCCGCTTCGCGCACCAGGGCAGCGAGATCGGCGACAACGAAACCCGGTGTCCGTGAAGCTATTTCGACGAGGTCGACATCACCCTGAGGGACCTTCTTCAGTAGATGCTCCAGTAACGCTCTGCGACCGGCGGCATCGGGGAGAGTGAGGGTCAGTTCGCGATCGCACAGATCCTGCCCACGCACTCTGGCGTCGGTGGCCTCGGGATGTGCCGTCGTCACGATCAGAGCGAAGCCCGGAGTGTCCACGGCACGGCGCAGCACATCGAGGACGAACGTCGACGCAGGCTCCGGATCGGACGGCAGCAACGCGTCGACATCGGTGATCAGCAGCACCCCCGAGCCGGTCAGTTCGTCGACCGCAGCAGTGACGCGTTCGACGCGAGCCGACGCCTCCAATGCGCCGATCGACGGCCCGTCCAGCACGACGCTTCGCCGTTCGCCGATGACGGCGCGTGCCAACGTCGTCTTGCCCACTCCGCCGGGGCCGGTGATCAGCACACCCAGATGCGGAGATGCGCCGAGGGTGGCGAGCAGTTCCGACTCGTCGAGCGCCAGTCGTAGCCACTCGGTGAGTTTGGCCTGTGCAGTGCTCACGCCCACCAGGTCGGCTGCGCTGACGCGTGGCGGGGCCGCGGCTCCGGGCGTCGGAACCGATGTGGCCGAGGCCGATTCGGGCGATCCCGGAGCGACCGTGCCGCGTCCCCAGCTCACCGCAGAATTGGGTTGCACGCTCACGGGACCGCCGGAGGGTTCGACGGCCGAGACCGTCAACAGTTCGGTCGTCCACGCCACCCCGAACGTTCGCGACAGTGCCTGCGTGGCCGTCGACGTCGATGTGCCGGGCCCCAGATCGCGGGGGAGGAGCGACACGGTGTCGCCCACGGTGAGGACCTTGCCGAGTAGCGCTTGGCGCAGGGTGGCGTCGGAGATGGAACCGGTGGCCAGGGCCGATCCGGTGACCTTGACGGTTCTCGCCCCGTAGACCGTCACGGGAGCGACTGCCACAGAGGCATTTTCGCGTAGTCCGGCGTTGGAGAGCGTGACGTCGTCGAGCAGCGCGGTACCCTGCGGGATTCCGCTGGGAGCCTCGGCAACCACCGCAGCCGTACGCCGAGAACCGATGAGCGAGACGGCATCCCATTCCCGCAGACCGAGCGCCGCCAAGACCTCGGGATGGAGCCGGACGACGCCTCGTCTGGCGTCGGCAGCGGAGGTGTTCAATCGGGTGGTGAGAACGAGCTCGGGGGTTCGGGATTCGGTCACACGTCCAACCTAATGGGGTCGTCAGCTGCGCGGTCGGCGAAGTCCCAGACGCGCCTGCGACCGGCGCGCGTTGCCGGGTGACCGTCGAATGGCGCGGCGTTCCGCGCGACGCTCGGCCGGCTTCGCATCCCACGTGTACGGGCGTGCAGCCGTCCAGCGCTGCGAGCGCACCGCGAACGGAATGTGCACGAGGTAGGCGAACACCAATCCCATCAGCAGGACCAGCGGGAAGGTGATGAGCGCGGCAGCGAGCAGCGCGACCAACACCAGCAAACCGGCGGCCAAGCGCGGTGGCACCGAGACCGTCTTGAGCGCGAGAGTGGGGATGGTGCTGACGATCAGACCTGCGGTGAGGATCGACCAGCCGGCGACGACGTAGAACGAGGCCCACCAGCCGTCGCCGAATTCCTCGAACGCAGCGATCGGGGCGAGCGCGATGAGTGCACCTGCGGGTGCGGGGACCCCGGTGAAGAACTCGCGGGCGTACGCCGGGGTGTCGTCCTCGTCGAGCAGGGTGTTGAACCGGGCGAGGCGGAGCACGATGCTCACGGCGTACACCAGTGCGACGATCCAACCGCCACTACTGCCCTCGAGCAGAGTCACGTAGAGCACCAGGGCGGGCGCGACGCCGAACGAGATTGCATCGGACAGAGAATCCAGCTCGGCACCGATCTTGCTGGTGGCGTCGAGCAGACGAGCGATGCGGCCGTCCAGTGCATCGAGTATCGCAGCGGCACCGATCATCGCGAGTGCGGTTCCGAGTTGACCGTCGAGAGCGAACTTGACCGCCGACAGCCCGGAGCACAACGCGAGAATGGTGACGACCGACGGAAGCAGACGGATAGCAGCAGGCGGCTTGGCGCGTCTGGTGATCATGTCGTTTCTACTGGGGGAGCTCGGCGAGTACCGTCTCGGCACCGACCGCTCGTTGGCCGCGTTCGACGAGGAGCGTCGTCCCGGCCGGGAAGTAGGTGTCGACGCGGGAGCCGAATCGGATCAGGCCGTACGTGTCGCCGATGGAGAGCACGTCTCCGACCTTCGCGTTGTTGACGATGCGTCGAGCGATGAGACCGGCGATCTGCACCACGCCGACGTGGTGACCGGAATCGGTTTCGATGTGCATGCTGTTGCGTTCGTTGACCTCACTGGCCTCGGCCAGGTCTGCGGACTTGAACTGACCGCGGCGATGCACGACCTCGACCACGCGTCCGCCGACGGGAACACGCTGCACGTGCACGTCCAGAACGGACAGGAAGATGCTCACTCGCGGCACGGGCTGTGCACCGAGATCGAGCTCGGCGGGCGGGACGGCGGTGTCGACGAGGGTGACCAAACCGTCGGCGGGAGCGACGACGACGCCGGGGCGGTTCGGCGGCACCCGCGACGGGTGGCGGAAGAAGGTGGCGCAGGCTCCTGCGGCGACGAGCCCGGCATTGCGGACCCACTTCGACCGACGGCCGAGCACTGCGACGGCCAGGGGACCGCCGACGAAGGGCAGTCCGGCGGGGTGTAGCGGTGGAACCGTTGCGCGAACCAGGTCGACGATGTGAGCCACTCCCGTGCGGGGTGGTTGATCAATCGGGGCGGGACGGCGTGCCACGGTCTCCTCTTACTGTTGGGCGAGCTCGGATGCGGGCAGGGATTGGACGCCGGGGACTGATCGGACGGCGAACAAAACGACTGCCGGGGCCCTCACAGAGTACGTGAGCGGCCCCGGCAGTCGGGAAGTGCGAGTGAAATCAGACGCGGCTGCGACCGGTCACGAGCTTGACCAGGAACAGCAGGATGCATGCACCGAGGATGCAGGTGATGAAGCTGAAGATCAGGCCGCCACCTTCGACGTCGACGCCGAAGACCTTGAGCAGGTAACCGCCGATGAGGCCGCCGATGATGCCGACGACGATGTTCAGGATGATGCCCATCTGAGCATCGGTCTTCATGATCTTGCTGCCGATCCAGCCTGCGAGCCCGCCGATGATGATCCAGCCGATGATTCCGAGACCCAACATGTGTTGCCCCCACTTTCCGTGTGTTCGATTGCTTGTCGAAACCATGGATGCCCAGGGGCAACAAACCTGAAACCTTCCTGAGAAAAGTTATTTTCGGCTCGACTTTTCGCTTTCGGTCTTGATTCGTCGGAGCGTGCTGTTCATGCCTTCGACCAGCTCGACATCGAACTCGTCGATCCCGCCGAGGATCCGCTTGACCAGCAACGACGACACGGCCGAGGTGCCGCTGGGGGCTTCCCGCTTCTCGACGACGGTGGTTCCGGTTGCCGTAGGAGTGAGCGTGTACGACCAGGTCGTCTTGTTCTCGACGATGCGGAACGCCAGTGCCTTGTTCGGCTCGAAGGTGACGACCTTGGCGCTGGTCGGCCAGACGAGCAGGCCCTTGCGGTTGATGTTGAGCGTTCGGGTGCCCTTGCCGACGGGTCCGCCGAAGACCTTCATCTTCTTGCACTGCGGACTCCACTCGCCCATGCGCTGTAGGTCCGAGACGACCGACCACACGGCCTGCGGACTGGCATCGATGTCGATTGTGGCTTCGAGGGTCTTGCTCAACGTGGGCCTCCGGGTTGTAGGAATAGCTGCAACTGATCGTCACACCAATCGTGTGCATCCTATGTGGCCGTGACCACACTCGGCCACCATGTGAGTGAAACCTCGTAGCCCACTACGAACTTCCACTCACATGCGAGCGAAGCGAGCCAAGACGAATGCATACAGGCCGTACAACGCGATTCCCACGCCGGCGAGGATCAACAGAACCTGCCCGTACGGCTGGGCTCCCAGGGTCTTGACGGCACCGTCGATTCCGGTGGCCTTCGACGGGTCCGACTGCAGTACCGCTACGACGACGAGGATTCCCGCCCCCACGAGCGCCGTGCCCTTGGCCGCGTATCCGGCGATGCCAAGCTTCACGACCGCTCCGCTCTGACTGCCTTCGAGGTCGTCGAGGAAATTCTTCGAGACGCCCTTGTAGACGTGGTATCCGCCGACGCCGATGACGATCAGGGCGATGACGATCAAAACGAGCTTGCCGCCACCGGATTCCATCAGTCGCGCCGAGTAGCCGGCGTTCTGTTGCCCACTGGACTTACCGGATCCGGTCGCGAAACCGTAGGTAGAGAATGCGAAGGCGATGTAGACGACGGCCAGCGCTGCCGCCTTCAGTCGATCCATCGCGCTGCCCTCGTCGGAATCGGACTTCTTGCCGACGATGGCCTCGACGATGCGCCACAGGGCCAGTGCCACGAACGCGACGACGGCAACCCACAGTGCGATCTTGCCGCCGGGCTTCTCGGCCAGTTCTGCGAGTGCTCCGGACTGGTCGGCGTTACCGCCCTGACCGAACGCCAATCGGATGGCGATGTACCCGATCAGGATGTGCAGCACTCCGCTGACGAAGTGGCCGGCCCGGGCCGCCTTCTCGAATGCACCGTTGTCCTGAACCGAATTGGCCAGTGATTTTCCTGTTCCCGAATGTCCCGACGTGGATTTTCCCGACGTGTTCACGAACGTTCCCCGATCAGTTGATGTGGGCCGATGTTTACCCCACGTAGAGCGGGGAGAAACGGTCTTTCGGCGCGAAACGCCGTACGAGATCCCAGCCCGGCGTTAACGCCGGGCGGACACTGATCGATGTAGCAAGCGGAGTGTCGGGACCAACGAAGAAATTGTTCGGAGTGATCCACCGTGAAATTACAGTCGATAATGCGTCGTACCAGCAGTGATCTGCCCCTGTTGAAGACCGCCAGGATGAGCGGCAGTCCGCGTACCTGGCCGGCCGAGAAGCTCGAGCGGCTGCTCACCCCGCAGGAGATCGATCTGATCAGGCGCGGCCGAATCTGACCCTGCTGTTCCCAGGCTCGACGCCGTCACTCACCTCCCATAGGGGGTCCGGTGGTGGCATGCTCATGAGGTTGACGAGCACCAGTCCTGGAGGGTCATGAAACCGGTCATTCTCAGCGTCGACGACGATCCCGGAGTATCGCGTTCGGTCGCCCGCGACCTGCGCCGCCGGTATGGCGAGCAGTACCGCATCGTGCGCGCGGAATCCGGTGCCGGGGCGCTCGATGCGCTCAAGGAACTGACGTTGCGCGGCACTCCGGTCGCGATCCTGTTGGCCGACTACCGCATGCCGAACATGAGCGGCATGGAATTTCTCGAACAGGCCATGGATCTGTTCCCGACGGCGCGGCGAATTCTGCTCACCGCCTATGCCGACACCGACGCTGCGATCGACGCCATCAACGTCATCGATCTCGACTACTACCTGCTCAAGCCGTGGGATCCACCCGAGGAAAAGCTCTACCCCGTCCTCGACGCTCAGCTCGAAGCCTGGTGTGCGTACGACCACCGGGCCGTGGAGGACACCAAGATCGTCGGTCACCGCTGGTCTGCGCGGTCCTCGGAGATCAGGGAGTTTCTCGCCCGCAATCAACTGCCGTACCGCTGGTACATGTCCGACGAATCCGAGGGTGCGCGGCTGTTGGCCGCGGCCGGAGTGGCCGACGACCGCCTCCCGGTGGTCATCACCACCGAAGGTGACGCGTTGATCGAGCCGTCCGATGC
Organism: Rhodococcus sp. NPDC077669; assembly: GCF_040686915.1. NCBI lineage: Bacteria > Bacillati > Actinomycetota > Actinomycetes > Mycobacteriales > Nocardiaceae > Rhodococcus > Rhodococcus sp. NPDC077669. The sequence goes on from NZ_JBFBMD010000039.1 coordinate 6,861, forward strand.
CGAACTCGGCAACCGCCTGGGGCTGACGGTCTCGCCGTCGGAAGAGTTCTACGACCTCGTCGTCATCGGCGGCGGCCCGGCCGGTCTCGGCGCTGCGCTCTACGGCGCGTCCGAGGGCCTGCGCACCACGTTGATCGAGCGCACCGCGACCGGCGGGCAGGCCGGGCAGAGTTCACGCATCGAGAACTACCTCGGTTTTCCCGACGGCGTCTCGGGTGCACAACTCGCGGAGCGGGCTCGGCGGCAGGCGCTGAAGTTCGGTGCCGAGGTGGTCACCACGCAGGACGTCGTGGCCTTGGAGACCAACGGCGCTGCGCGGACCGTGCGGTTCGCCGACGGCCGCAGCATCAGCGCCCAGACGATCATCCTGTCCACCGGCGTCGCGTACCGCCGGTTGGAGGCCCCCGGAATCGACGACTTCACCGGTCGCGGAGTGTTCTACGGATCGGCGATGACCGAGGCAGCTCGCTGCGCCGAGCAGGACGTCTTCATCGTCGGCGGCGCGAACTCCGCAGGCCAGGCAGCGGTGTATCTCTCACGGGGCGCGAGGTCGGTGACGATCCTGATCCGCGCGGCGTCCCTCGAGGCATCGATGTCGTACTACCTCATCAAGCAGATCGAGGAGAACCCGAAGATCAGCGTTCGGCCGTGTACCGAGGTCGTCGGCGTCTCCGGTGACGGGCACCTCGAGCAGATCACGCTGCACAACAGGGCAACCGACGAGACGACGACGGTGGACGCGCAGTACCTGTTCCTGTTCATCGGCGCGGCACCGCGGACCGATTGGCTCGACGGCGTGCTCGTACGTGACGATCACGGATTCGTGGTGACGGGCCCCGATCTGGTGGTCGACGGCCGCGGTCCTGCCGGGTGGACACCCGCGCGGTTGCCGCACCACCTCGAGACGAGCGTGCCGGGAGTGTTCGCGGCCGGTGACGTCCGGTCGGACTCGGCCAAGCGGGTTGCCTCGGCAGTGGGAGAAGGAGCGATGGCCGTGATGTTGGTGCACAGATACCTGGCAAATCCGTGAACGCGCCCCTGTGCGATCCGGAGGAGTTGCGGACGCTGTTCTTGTTCGAGCAGCTCACCGACGCACAGCTCGCCGAGCTGTGTCGAGACGGCCGTATCGAAACGATCGAGCCGGGGCCGGTGTACGCGGAGGGCGACCCAGCGACGTGCTTCTACGTGTTGATCGAGGGCTCGGTGGTGCTCTCGAAGCTCTCGGGCGGGGAAGACCTGGTGGTCAATCGCACCTCGCAGCGCGGGGTGTATGCCGGTGCGTGGCAGGCGTATCTGGGCGATCGAGTACCGCAGACCTACCAGGGTTCGATGCGGGTGACCGCGCAGTCCCGGTTCTTCGTCCTCGATGCCGACTGCTTCGCCTCGATCGTGCGCGAGTGGTTCCCGATGGCCCTCCATCTGCTCGAGGGATTGTTCTTCGGAAACCAGAACACCAAGCAGGTCGTCGAGCAGCGAGAACGCTTGTTGGCGTTGGGTTCTCTGTCGGCCGGGTTGACGCACGAGCTGAACAATCCGGCCGCGGCCGCGGTGCGGGCGACGTCCGCGTTGCGAAATCGGGTGGCGCACATGCGGCAGAAATTGGCAATGATTGCCGGCGGGACTCTCGATCGCTCGAGCTTGTCGCATCTGGTCGGACTGCAGAACGAGGCCGTGGAACTGGTGGCCAAGGCACCCAAGTTGACGGCCATGGAGGCGTCGGACCGGGAGGACGAGCTCGGAGAGTGGTTCGACGACAACGGAATCGACGGGGGATGGGATCTGGCCCCCACTTTCGTCTCGGCGGGTCTCGACGTGCCGTGGCTGGATCGGGTGTCGGCGACGGTGGGGGATCCGGCCATGCTCGAAGGGGCGATCAGGTGGCTCAACTACACGGTGGAAACCGAGTTGTTGATGAACGAGATCTCGGATTCGACCACTCGGATCTCCACTCTGGTCGGCGCGGCCAAGCAGTACTCGCAGATGGATCGAGCGCCCTACCAGACCGTCGACGTACGGGAACTGCTCGACAGCACGCTGATCATGTTGGGGCGCAAGATCGGTGACGATATCCGCGTGGTGAAGGAATACGACCCGTCGGTACCTCCCATTCCCGCGTATGCCGCCGAGCTCAATCAGGTATGGACCAATCTGATCGACAATGCGGTGCAGGCCATGGAGGGCCGCGGCACGCTCACCGTTCGCACACTTCTCGACGACGATCAGGTGCAGATCGAGGTGTGCGATACCGGACCCGGTGTGCCGGAAGACATTCGGTCGCGAATATTCGAGCCGTTCTTCACCACCAAGGCCGTCGGTGAGGGCACGGGGCTCGGTCTGGACATCTCGTGGCGGATCGTGGTGAAGAAACATCAGGGCGATCTGCGAGTGGTGTCCCAGCCGGGGGACACCCGATTCATCGTGCGGCTGCCCGTTCATCCAGCAATCGAGGAGGCATCATGACAATCGACGGTATCGATCCGACAGTCTCGCCGTCCGGCCCGGGCTGCGTGGAGTGCACGCAGACGCAGGGGTGGTGGGTGCATCTGCGGCGGTGTGCGCAGTGCGGGCACATCGGGTGCTGTGATTCGTCTCCGTCGCAGCACGCCAGCAAGCATGCCGAATCCACTCGGCACCAGTTCGTGCGCAGCTTCGAGCCCGGCGAGGACTGGTTCTACAACTACGAGGACGAGCAGATGTACGACGGGCCCGAACTTGCTCCGCCGCAACATCATCCGCTCGACCAGACGGTTCCGGGCCCTCGTGAACGGGTGCCCTCGAATTGGCAGAGTCTGATCAACTGAATGGGCGGGGCCGACTGAACAGTCGATTTCGCGCGGATGAACACCGCAAATCGAGTGCGCACTGTGGGTAATCTCGCAGCATGACCTTGATTGCGGAGGACCTGCTGCTGTTGTTGCTCGACGACGAATCGGGCAAGCCATCGGCCGATTCCACCAAGTTGCCCCGTGTTCTCGCGGGTGCGCTGGTCGTCGAGCTCGCCCTGGGCGGGTCGCTCCGCATCACCGGTCCCGGTGAGCAGACCAAGAAGGACCACGTCGTCGTCGCGGGAGATCCGCCCGCGGACCCGTTGCTGCGCCGGGTGTTCGATCTGGTGGCAACGGCGTCGCGGTCGATGAAGCCGCAGAAGGTGATCGAGAAGTCGCAGAAGAATCTGGCGAAGGAACTGGCTGCGCGTCTGGTCGCGCAGGGCTTCGTCACCGAGAAGCAGGACAAGGTCTGGGGGCTTTTCCCGACGACGACGTGGCCGGCTCGCGACACCTCTCGGGAGAAGGTGCTGCGGGATGCACTGCGGAGCGCTCTCGTCGACGGCACGACGCCCACACCGCACTCGGCTGCTCTGATCTCCCTGATCTCGGCAGTCGATCTGACGCACAAGGTCATCGTCGATGCCGACAAGAAGGTGCTGAAGACCAGGGCCAAACAGATCGCCGAGGGTGAGTGGGCGGGTGCAGCTGTCCGCAAAGCGGTCTCGGACGTCAATGCCGCGGTGACGGCAGCGATCATGGTGCCCGTCATCGTTTCGACCACGAGCAGCTGAGGCGAAAATGAGAAGTATTGCGATTCTGTTGTTCGACGACGTCGAGGTGCTCGATGCCTGCGGGCCGGTCGAGGTGTTCTCGGTGGCCAATCGGGTGGCCCAACGTGCCGGTAGCGCGGTGCCTTTCGACGTGAAGCTCGTCGGGCTCGACGACGCAGCGGTACGCGCGCGAGGTGGGATGAGGATCGGCGTCGACACCACGATCGACGATCCACGGACCTACGACCTCGTCCTGGTTCCCGGCGGTGTCGTCGACGCGATCGAAGCGGACGGCCGAGTTCTTCAGTGGCTGCAGCGACTTCGACCCACCGCAGAAGTTGTCGCATCGGTGTGCACCGGTGCCTTCGTTCTCGCCGCGGCGGGCCTGCTCGATTCGCGTCCGGTCACCACACACTGGGAGGACCTCGACCTGTTGCGCACCCGCTGGCCCGCGCTGGCCGTGCACGAGGGAGTTCGATACATCGACCACGGTGATCTGGCGACGTCGGCCGGTATCAGTGCAGGCCTGGACCTTGCACTGCATCTGGTCGCTCGGTGGACGAGCGCCGATCAGGCTCTCGCCACCGCGGGCCAGATGGACTACGACTGGTCAGGCGCTGAGCACCCGTAGGACCAGGGCGACGACGGCGAACACGGCCAGGCCTGCCGCCGGACCGAATTCCTTGTCCTTGATGCGCAGGTGCGCGACGACTGCTCCGACGAAGTACGCGATGACGCCGATGGCTGCCGCGACTCCGATCGGCCATGCGAACAGGCCGACGAGCAGGCCGATGGCACCGAGGATCTCCGCGTAGGCCAACCACGGAATCTTGTCGGCGGGCACGCCCACCTGCTCGAGCATCGGGACGACGGAGGGGTTGCGCGTCAGCTTCCCGACGGCGGAGAACGTGAGTGCCACGGCCAGCAGCACCGACACGACGACTGTTGCGATGAACATGAGCCCTGCTTTCATTTCTGAGGCCACTAGTGAAACAGAAGTGGCAAGGCAGACAGTAGCACTTCGGTACGGTGGGGTCATGGCCGCGAACGAACCCACTCACGAACCTCGTGCCTGCGACGGAGCTCTGACCAAAGCGTTCGGCTTCCTCGGCAAGCGATGGAACGGAATTCTGCTGGCCACCCTGATGAACGGGTCGATGGGATTCGCGGACCTACGCCGGGCCGTCGGTGGCATCAGCGATTCGGTCCTGTCCGAGCGGCTCGGAGAGCTCGGCAAAGCCGGCCTGGTCCAGCGAACAGTGGACCATGGACCGCCGCTCTCGGTGCAGTACAGCCTGACGCAGTCCGGAGCGGCGCTGCTGCCGTCACTGCAGGCACTGACCGACTGGGCTTCGAAAAACCTCTGACCCCCGCGAACATGTCGCGAGGGCCAGAGATCGGTGGGTGAGAAGGTGTTCAGTCGCCGTTCTTGACGTTCTGGCCTTCGGCCGAATCTGCGAACTCCTGGGTGTCGAACACTTCGCCGCCCAGGGGATCGACCGGTGCGTTGTCACCGGAGTACTCGACCGCACCCGTCTCGGGGTGAATCTCGAGTTGTTCGGTGGGCACCTCGTGCACCGCCAGTACGACGCTGCCGTCCGTGCGCGGCGGCGTCACCCCTTCCCGAGACGGTGCCAGGCCGGAGAATGTCGACGAAATCCCGGCACTCACTCGCTTGCGTGCCGCCGGTGACACCGGTGCCGCCTCGGGCTCGTCCTCCCCGACATCGGGTGTCGCGGTGACGCGCAAGTACCGCGGGGTGGTGGCGACGTCGTAGCGGAAGGCCTTGAGCATCGACACGCATGCCAGCACCAACACGATCGAGAACGGTACTGCCGTGGCTATCGACATCGTCTGCAGGGCAGTCAGAGAACTGGTTCCTCCGATCAGCAGCAGCACGGCCGCAGCCACGCCCTGCAGGACGGCCCAGTACACCCGCGTGATCTTCGGAGTTTCCAGCTCGCCGCCGGTCGCGAGGATGTCGATCACCAGCGAGCCGGAGTCCGAGGACGTCACGAAGAAGAACACGATCACAGCAATGGCGATGACGCTGGTCAACGCCGCAATCGGCAGACCGTCGAGCACCTGGAACAGGCTGGTGTTGGTGTTCACGGCCCCTTCGGCGTCGAGCAGATCGCCGTCGTTTCGTTGCCGCAGAATGCCCGTGTCACCGAAGATCGTGAACCACAGCGAACCGACGATGGTCGGTGCCAGCAGTACGCCGAAGACGAATTCACGGATGGTGCGACCGCGAGAGATGCGGGCGATGAACATGCCGACGAAGGGTGCCCAGCTCATCCACCAGCCCCAGTAGAAGATTGTCCAGCCGCCGGCCCAACCGTCGTCGGAGAACGGAGAGGTGCGCAGCGCCAACTCGGGCAGGGCCTGGACGTAACCGCCGAGATTCTGCACCCAGGACTGCATCAGGAACAGCGTCGGACCGAGGAGCAGCACGAACAGGGCGAGCGCAGCTGCCAGACCCATGTTGATGTTGGACAGCCACTTGAGGCCCTTGGACACTCCACTGACCACCGAGAAGGTGGCGATGCCGGTGATGGCGGCGATGAGCAGGATGACGAACCAGTTGGTGGTCTCCACCCAGCCGAGGTATTCCAGCCCGGCGGAGATCTGCTGCACACCGAATCCGAGCGAGGTCGCCACACCGAACAGGGTGCCGACGATGGCGACCGTATCGATGGTGTGCCCGATTGCGCCCTCGATGCGCTTGCGGCCCAGCAGTGGCTCGAGCAGCCAACGCACGGTCAGCGGGCGACCCTTGCGGTAGGTCATGTACGCCATACCGAGGCCGACGACCACGTAGATGGCCCATGCGTGCAGACCCCAGTGGAAGAGCGTCAGCTCCATCGCCTGGCGTGCGGACGCGTCGGTGCTGCCGGGGATGCCTCCGGCCTCGGGCGGTGTCACGTAGTGCGAGAGGGGCTCGGCGACGCCGTAGAACACCAGGCCGATTCCCATGCCGGCGCTGAAGAGCATCGCGAACCAGGACAGGACGCCGAACTCCGGCTTCTCGTCGTCTCGGCCCAGGCGAATATTGCCGACCCTACTGAGGCCGCAGTACAGCGCGAACAGTACGAAGCCGGTCGCGGCGAGGATGTACCACCAGCCGACGCCGGACGTGATCGCCTTGTTGAGTGTGTCGAACGAATCCGCCGCGGTGCTCGAATAGACCACGGAGAAGGCGATCATGACGAAGATGATGACGGACGCGGGCACGAAGACCGGTTTGAGCAGTCCTCCCCACGCTTCCTTCACAGCTTTCATTTACTTGACTTCCTTTGAACTCGAGTCACGGTGATCGGCTGACCACTATCGGTATGCCGCTATATTTCTCTTGTTTTGGTCAAGTACCGGTAAACACCATAAGCGACATCGGCGCTGGTGGCGAAACTGCCGCACGCCCCGGCGGCACCACCGAGTCGCCGGAATGTGCCCCGCGGACTACAGTTCTGTCGATGCTGCGGCCTCGTCCGATCGTCCCTCTCGTGAGCCTGTGGGCTGTGAGTGAGGCTGCGCAGCAGGTGATTCCATGACGCCCGGCCAGCTGCAGCCGGGTGCGGAGTTCGCCGGCTTCCGGGTGCAGCGTCGCCTCGGGGTCGGCGGCATGAGTGAGGTGTACCTCGTACTCGGCCGCGGACACGATCGGCTCGAAGCGCTGAAGATTCTCGACCGTGACGCATCACGGTCTCCGCGACTCCGCACCAAGTTTCGGACCGAAGCGACCGTTGCCGCGCTGCTGGTGCATCCGAACATCGTGTCGGTGCACGAACACGGTGAGTTCGAGCATCAGCTGTGGATGTCGATGCACTACGTCGACGGGTACAGCGCGGCGCGGTTGGTCGCTCGCGGTCAGATCGCTCTCGACGTCTCCCGGGTGGCACGCATCGTCGCCGAGGTGGCCAAGGGCCTCGACTACGCCCACTCGAACGGCGTCCTGCACCGGGACGTCAAGCCGTCGAACATCTTGATTTCCACCGAGCGGGTGGACGGGTACGAGCAGGTGTTGTTGTCCGACTGGGGAATTGCGCGTCTGGTCGACGACTCGACGCCGCTGGTCGTCGGCGGAACTGTACTGGCGTCCATCCACTACGCGGCACCGGAACTGCTTCGCGGGGGAGTGCTGAGCGCGCAGACCGACGTCTACGCATTGGGGGCGACGCTGGTCGAATTGCTGACCGGGCGAACGCCGTACCCGTTGGCCACGCCGCTCGCGATCACGGCCGCCCATTTGTCGGCCGAACCGCCTGCGGTGACGAGGCGTCGGCGATCACTGCCGCGGGGTCTCGACGCGGTGGTCGCACGCGCGTTGGCCAAGGACCCGGCAGATCGATTCCAGACCTGCGTGGAGCTTGCCGATGCCGTGGCTGCTGCTGTTTCTGCCGGAGTGCCGGAGCCGCCGGCGCGACGCTCACCGTTCACCCGCTCGCGATGGCTCAGGTTTTCGTGACTCCATGAGCAGGGCCCCGCATCGGGTCGATGCGGGGCCCTGGCTCGAGAGGGGGTTGGGAAGGGTCACTCCTCCGGTTCGGTCGGACGGTTGGCCACCACCGGGTACTGGCCGGTGTAGCCCATTCGTTCCTCGGCCACCGAGAGCACCTTGGTGCGCACCAGGAACCAGCCGCCGATCAGTGCGGGGATGATGACGACGAGGGTCGCGATGGTCCACGAGCCGATCGGGGCATCGAAGGCCATCAGGACCAGCACGCCGAACAGGAACACCAGCGTCGCGTAGCTCGTGTACGGCGCACCGAACAGTCGGAACTTGGGCCGCTTCAGGATGCCCTTCTTGGACCAGCGGTACAGCTGAATCTGGCACAGCACGATGGTCGCCCAGCTGGCGATGATGCCCAGTGCGGACATGTTCAGCACGATCTCGAAGGCCTCGCCGGGGGCGATGGCGTTGAGGGCGACACCGAACAACGTGATGAAGCAGGTCAGCAGAATGCCGCCGAACGGTACTCCGCCCTTGGTCATCTTCTTGGTGAATTCCGGTGCGCTGCCGTTCATCGCCATCGACCGCAGAATTCGGCCGGTCGAGTAGAGACCGGCGTTGAGGCTGGACAGCGCCGCGGTGAGCACCACGATGTTCATGATGGTGCCCGCGCCGCCGAGGCCGATGCTCGAGAAGAACGTCACGAACGGCGAGGTACCGGCCTGATATGCGGTGTACGGCAACAGTAGTGCGAGCAGTACCAGCGAGCCGACGTAGAAGAGTGCGATACGGGCGATGACCGAGTTGATCGCCCGCGGCATGATCTTCTCCGGGTTCTCGGTCTCACCGGCGGCGGTACCCACCAGTTCCACTGCAGCATAGGCGAACACGACGCCCGAGATGACGATGACCAGGGGCCACGCGCCGGACGGGAACAGACCGCCGTTGTCGGTGATCAAGCTGATTCCGGGCATCTCGGAGCCGACGGGGATGCGGCCGGCCAGGAAGACAATGCCGACGATCAAGAAGGTCACCAGCGCGATGACCTTGATCATGGCCGCCCAGAACTCCATTTCACCGAACCACTTGACCGACACCAGGTTCAGGCTCATCACCAGAACCAGTGCGACCAAGGCGATGGCCCACTGCGGAATCACCTCGAAACTTCCCCAGTAATGCATGTAGGTCGCGATGGCCGTGACGTCGACGATGGCCGTCATCGCCCAGTTGAGGAAGTACATCCACCCGGCGACGAATGCGGCCTTCTCGCCGAAGAACTCGCGAGCGTACGAGACGAAGCTGCCCGACGACGGGCGGTGCAACACCAATTCGCCGAGGGCGCGGAGAATGAAGAAGACGAAAATTCCACAGAGGGCGTAGGCGAGGAACAGGCCGGGGCCGGCACTGGCGAGGCGTCCGCCCGCGCCGAGGAACAGGCCGGTGCCGATTGCGCCACCGATCGCGATCATCTGCAACTGTCGAGGTTTGAGGCCCTTGTGGTAGCCCTCTTCCTCGTGGTCCATCGCCGAGTTGTCGTACGACGTGTCGACCGTATCGGACATATTCGATCCTCACTGTCGCTTTTGCGGGGGTTTGCCCGAATTTTTCGGGTGTCGAAACCGTTGTCGCTCAACGGTATTAGCGTCGCGGGTTCGATGCACAGTATTCGGATGTTAACAATGCGTCCGGGTGTGAACAGTGTGTGACGGATACCGGCTCGGCCGAGCATCTGCTCGAGACCTGCGTCCCGCGGTGGCGTCGAGCATGGGGGGTGCGGCGGTTCGCTGGCGGCGGACGACCTTGCACTCACCATGGGCGAGTGCTAGAAATGCAGTTGGCACTCTCGACACGTGAGTGCCAGGTCGGGACACGGTGAGGCCGGGGAATCAACGACACCCCTGGTCGTCCGTCGCGGGCACCGAGCTCGGCCAGCAATGTGTCACCCCCAATCCGGAGGATCACTTCGCAATGGCCAAGATCATCGCGTTCGACGAAGAGGCACGCCGTGGCCTCGAGCGAGGCCTCAATGCCCTCGCCGACGCAGTAAAGGTGACGTTGGGCCCCAAGGGTCGCAACGTCGTACTCGAGAAGAAGTGGGGAGCTCCCACGATCACCAACGATGGTGTTTCCATCGCCAAGGAGATCGAGCTCGAAGATCCCTACGAGAAGATCGGTGCCGAGCTCGTCAAGGAGGTCGCCAAGAAGACCGACGACGTCGCAGGCGACGGCACCACCACCGCTACCGTTCTCGCTCAGGCACTCGTCCGTGAAGGCCTGCGCAACGTCGCAGCCGGCGCGAACCCGCTCGGCCTCAAGCGCGGCATCGAGAAGGCTGTTGCAGCCGTCACCGAGTCGCTGCTCGCGTCCGCCAAGGAGATCGACACCAAGGAGCAGATCGCTGCTACCGCTGGCATCTCCGCAGGCGACCCGTCCATCGGCGAGCTCATCGCCGAGGCAATGGACAAGGTCGGCAAGGAAGGCGTCATCACGGTCGAGGAGTCCAACACCTTCGGCCTGCAGCTCGAGCTCACCGAGGGCATGCGCTTCGACAAGGGCTACATCTCGGCGTACTTCGCCACCGATGCAGAGCGTCAGGAAGCCGTCCTCGAAGACGCGTACATCCTGCTCGTCAGCTCCAAGATCAGCACCGTCAAGGACCTGCTGCCGCTGCTGGAGAAGGTCATCCAGTCCGGCAAGCCGCTCGTCATCATCGCCGAGGACGTCGAGGGCGAAGCTCTCTCCACACTCGTGGTGAACAAGATCCGTGGCACCTTCAAGTCCGTCGCCGTCAAGGCTCCCGGATTCGGTGACCGTCGCAAGGCGCAGCTCGCCGACATCGCCATCCTCACCGGTGGCGAGGTCATCAGCGAAGAGGTCGGCCTCTCCCTGGAGACCGCCGGACTCGAGCTGCTCGGTCAGGCACGCAAGGTCGTCATCACCAAGGACGAGACCACCATCGTCGAAGGCTCGGGAGATTCCGACGCCATCGCCGGTCGCGTCAACCAGATCCGCGCCGAGATCGAGAACTCCGATTCCGACTACGACCGCGAGAAGCTGCAGGAGCGCCTGGCCAAGCTGGCCGGTGGCGTTGCAGTCATCAAGGCCGGAGCGGCAACCGAGGTCGAGCTCAAGGAGCGCAAGCACCGCATCGAAGATGCAGTGCGCAACGCCAAGGCAGCCGTCGAAGAAGGCATCGTCGCCGGTGGCGGCGTGGCACTGCTCCAGGCAGCGCCCGCACTCGACAACCTCAAGCTCGACGGTGACGAGGCAACCGGCGTGAACATCGTTCGCGTCGCACTGTCCGCCCCGCTCAAGCAGATCGCATTCAACGCAGGCCTCGAGCCCGGCGTCGTTGCGGACAAGGTCTCCAACCTGCCCGCAGGTCACGGCCTCAACGCCGCGACCAACGAGTACGAGGACCTGCTCGCTGCAGGCATCAACGACCCGGTCAAGGTCACCCGCTCGGCACTGCAGAACGCAGCGTCCATCGCGGCTCTGTTCCTCACCACCGAGGCCGTCGTCGCCGACAAGCCCGAGAAGGCCGGAGCGCCCGCTGGCGATCCGACCGGTGGCATGGGCGGCATGGACTTCTGAGTCCCGTCTTGCACTGAAGAAGCCCGGCACCTTTCGAGGTGCCGGGCTTTTTCACGTTCGAATCGGGTGCAACCAGCCGCGCTCAGCGCGGTCGGCTGCACCCGATGTGCTGTAGTCAGTCCCGGTGATACGCGATGTTGACGACGTTGCCGTCGGGAGCGCGAACGAAGAAGCGGCGCACACCCCACGGCTCGGTCGTCAATGGGTGCACGATCTCGTAGCCCAGTTTCAGCGCTTCGGCGTACGCGCCATCGACATCGTCGGTGTGCACCGACATCACCGAATCCTCGGGTGCGCTCCGGTCGCTCGTCACCAGCTGAACGCTCACCGGGCGATCGGGTGACGACAGCCGCGCGACCCACCCCATATCGAACTCCTCGGATTTCAGACCGAGAAACTCGGTGTAGAACGATTTGGCCTCGTCGACGTCCGGAACCCGCAGGTTGGTGATGATGCTCGTCGTTTTCATCGAACTCCCTTTCCGAACGTGGGCCGGTCGGAGACCCGGGAGGTTCGACGCTAGCAGCGGAGTTGCCGGCTGTTCGGTGGTTAGTGTGGGTCATGACGCGAATCCGCTCGATGACGGTCGCACTCGCTCTGGCAGCGGCCGTCGCGGGCTGCTCCACCTCGGGAACTGCCACGCCCGTATCTGCACCGACCACAACCGATGTCACCGCCACCATCGATCGAGCCGCGCCGACGACTACAACGCCAACCACTACCTCGAGTGCCGCCGAGCCGTACGTTGTCGGCAGCACCCGGGTCACGGGATCGACAGCGCGTGCGACTTACGACGTCGCGATTCCACAGCTGAGCGGCGGCAATCCGGCCGTGACAGCCGAATTCAACGAGTCGATGCGCGCGGCGTTGCAGGACCAGATCGACCGCGACTACGGGAACGACTTCGCCCTCAGCGACGGCTATTCGAAGGGGCAGGCCCACGTCGGTCGACGCGTGATCAGTGCCGAACAGATCACCGATTGGATCGCTGTGCCGCCCGGAGCGCACGGTAATTCACTGCTTGCGACCGTGACGATCGATGCCGATACGGCGCAGCCGATCTCCCTCGGCGATGCCTTCACCGATCTGGATGCCGGCTTGTCTCGACTGTCCGATCGAGCAGCGGCAATTCTCCCGTCCACCCGCGCAGGCGACAGCTTCGAGCGCTCGGGCATCGAGCCGACGGAGGCCAACTTCGCGAACTGGACGGCATCGCCGGACGGTATGAACATTCACTTCGGTGACTACCAGGTGGGGGCCTATGGCATCGGCCTCATCACGATCACGGTCCCATGGACCGACCTGTCCGACGTCCTCGCTCCCGGCATGGAGGACGTGCTGAGCAGCTGACCCTGGGCCCGACAATGCGAGCATGGACCCATGATGATTCGCGCAGGGGTGCTGGACGTTGCCTACGACCGCGTCGGTGATCCGTCCGGCCGCTCGGTGGTACTGATGCACGGGTTTCCGTACGACCCGCGCGGTTACGACGACGTCGCCAGGCTGCTCGCCCAGTCCGGTTACGACGTGGTGGTGCCGTACCTGCGCGGCTTCGGGCCCACCCGGTTCGTCGACGGAGACACGATGCGCTCGGGTGAGCAGGCTGCGATCGGCCACGATCTTCGCGAGCTGATCCTCGCCCTGGAGCTGAACGACCCCATCGTCGCCGGTTACGACTGGGGTGGGCGAGCGGCGTGCGTCGTCGCCGCGCTGTGGCCGGAACTGGTGTCGGGTCTGGTGAGCGTCTCCGGATATCTGGTGCAGGACATCGCTGCCGCTGTGTCCACGCCGGTGCCGCCGCACCTCGAGAAGCGATACTGGTACCAGTACTACCTGCACTCCGAGCGGGGTCGGGCCGGGCTCACGGCCTACCGCGCAGAGATCGCGCAGACGCTGTGGACGGACTGGTCGCCGACGTGGAGGTTCGGGGATTCCGAATTCGCGGCCACCGCGCCCTCGTTCGACAACCCCGACTTCGTGGACGTGTCCGTGCACTCGTATCGGCACCGATACGGCATCGAGGCCGGGGACGCCGCCTATGCAGAAACGCAGGAGTTGCTGACACGGCAACCGGCGATCACGGTGCCCACGGTCGTGATCGATCCGACCGAGGACACCGTCGCCTCGCTGTACGGCAGCCCGGACCACACGGCGCACTTCACCGATCTGATCGATGTTCGCCAGGTCGATTGCGGCCACAACCCGCCTCAGGAATTGCCTGGGCAGTTCGCCGACGCCGTCATGACGCTCGGCCAGGTGATCCGGGATCGCGAAAGGAACTAGTCGACCGCGAGTTCGCCCAGTTCGTTCCAGTCGGTGCCGTCGACTTCCTGGCTGATGATCTTCGGCGTCTCCACCAGGTACGGCGGAAGATCCTTCTGGGCCTGCTTGAAGTGATCCGAATTCACATGGGCGGCACCGGCATCCGGGTCCTTGAACGCCTCCACGAGGACGTACTCGGTGGGGTCGTCGAGGGTGCGCGACCAGAAGTACCAGAGGCATCCTTCCTCGGCCTGGCAGGCTTCGGTGAAATCGCGCGAGATCTCGGGCCAGTTGTCGGCGTGCTCGGGCTTCACCTTGAACTTGGCGGTGATGAAGATCAACGTTGCTCCCTGTGGTTGTAGTGACGAATCTGGGTTGTACCCGATTTCACGGTACGAGAATCGCGCGGCCGCGAACCCGACCGTTGTCGAGGTCGTCGATGGCACTCTGAAAGTCGTCCAAGGCGTACGTCTGCGTGTGCAGGTTGACGGCACCACGGGCGGCGAGGGACATCAAGTCGCACAGGTCGTTGTAGGACCCGACGAGATTGCCGACGATGTTCTTCTCCGCCGACACCAGGTCGATGGTCGGCACGTCGACGTTCTCGCCGTACCCGATGACGTGATAGTCGCCGGCCCGCCTCGTCATGGCCAATCCCTCTGCGGTGGAGCCGTTCTCGCCGACGAAGTCGAGTACCACCTCGGCTCCGAAGCCGCCGGTGAGTTCCATGACCTGGTCGACCTGACTGCCGTCGGCGACCACCGCGTGATCGGCCCCCAAGGTGAGCGCGAGTTTCACGGCGTCGGCATTGCGGTCGATGACGATCAGCTCGGCGGGCGACAGTGCCTCGAGTACCTGAATGCCGATGTGGCCGAGGCCACCTGCTCCGATGACGACGCACTTGTCGCGGGGAGTCAGACGCCGGGCCGCCTTCGCGGCCGCGTGATAGGCCGTCAGGCCGGCGTCGGCGAGCGCAGCGACCGCGGACGGTTCGAGCGAATCGTCGATCTTGACGACGGTTCGCGCATTGGTCCGTAGGTAATCGGCGTATCCACCGTTGGTGTCGATACCCGGGAAATCGCTCGTCTCGCAGTGGACGTCGTCGCCCGAGCGGCACGCCCGACACAACCCGCACGTGACGAGTGGATGCAGAATCACCTTGTCGCCCTCGCGGACGTTGGTGACGGCCGATCCGACGGCATGTACCCACCCGGCGTTCTCGTGGCCGATCGTGTACGGCAGTGTGACGCCGGATTTCTCGGCCCACTGGCCTTCGAGGATGTGCAGATCGGTACGGCATACGCCGGCACCGCCGATCCTGACGATGACGTCGAGTGGACCCTGTACTTCCGGAATCGGAACCTCGGTCATCTCCAGATTCTTGTGATATCCGACGACCTGGACGGCGCGCATCGAACTCATGAAACATGCTCCTGTGTAGTGCGGAGGGGGACAGTGAGAGTGGTGAGAGGAACGAACGCGCCCTCTTCGCGAGGGACTTGCTGTTCCTCTGCGCCGGGGTAGCGGGTCTGCAGCAATCCGCGGCAGAAGTGCGCATTACCGTCGATCGAAACGCGGGTGGCGCGGGCGCGTCGCATCACCATCGTCAGGTCGCCGGTGTGTGGACGACCCGCATGATCGACCAGTGCCGGTGCGGCCGGATCGGTCCGCAGGCCGAGAGCCTCGCGGCGGCGAAGCAGCGCGGTCGAGGTGCGATCGTCCGGTAGATCTCCGAGAACCACTGCGGCCAAGTCGTTCTCGGTCGAGTCGGGATTGGCGCGCAACCACGCCATGAGCGACCGTTCCATCGCCGCCACATAGGCCTTGCGGCGAAACGTCGCGCGTAATTCCTCGAGATCCTCCTCGGCCTCGTGTCCGAAGGTGCCGCGGTAGCCGGCGTCGGCGGCGAGGCCGGCATTGATCTTGTCCGAGTCGTGGTGATCGTCCAGTTCGACGAGAACGTGCTCGGTCCACGGCAACGCCGTCAGCACGTCCTTGGAGTCTCCCGCCATCAGATACGCGAAGTTCGGCGAACAGAACGACGTCGGCAGTCGAAGATGAACGTGCACAGTGCCCTCGTCGACGTCGAGCGACCGGACGAAGCCGAGATCGGTGATGGGCTCGTCCAATTCGGGATCCAGGACGACTCCGAGGGCGGTGTACGCCTCGTCCTTCCTGGTGGTCACAGCAGTCGTCACGTCACACCGCCGCGAGATCGGCGCGCTCGGGCTGACGCGGTCCGGTCTCGGTCTCGTCGGCGTCGGGCAACTGCAGTTCGGCCGGCACCGGGATGTCGTAGAGCTTGGCGGCGTTCAGTCCGAGCACCTTCTTCTTCTGTTCGAGCGTGATCGGTGCGTATTCGTCGAGGGACTCGTGGATCTGGAAGTCGACGAACCCTTCGACCAACCACTTGGGCGTCCACAGCGCGTAGTCCGAGGAGAAGAAGATGCGGTCCTCGCCGAGCCAGTAGAGCAGTTCGCCCATGATCTGACCGAAGTACTTCGGCCGCGTGTGCATGAACGGGATGGCCACCGCGAGGCCGGCGTACACGTTGGGCTCCTGGGTGGCGATCCAGCAGAAGTCCTCCAGGCGCGGCAGTCCGCAGTGTTCGACGACGAAGTTCAGATCGGTGAAGTCGGTGGCCACGTGGTCGACGTCTGCGACGTCGAACGCATCGCGATCGAGCGGACGGATGGTGGGTCCCTTGTGCACGTGGATGTTCTTGATGCCGACCTCGCGGCACACGTCGAGGTAACGCCGAGTCCAGTCGTCGTCGAGCTTGTAACCGCGAGAATCGCCGTGCCAGTCGGCCGTGTAGAGCTTAACGCCCTTGAGCCCGAAGCGTTCTGCGTCCGCACGCAGCTGGTCCAGGCCACGTTCGCCGTTGCGTGGGTCGAAGTGATGGTTGTAGGTCAGCTTGTCCGGGTGAGCTGCAGCGAGCGCCGATGCCTCGTCGGTCTGGCCGAACCCGCGGTGATAGAACTCGCCCAGGTGAGCGGGCTGGAAGATGGCGTGGTCGACGTACCCGATCTCGAACAGGTCGCGCATCAACCGATCGCCGCCCTGGTAGAGGTACTCCTCGTAACTCCACAGCTCGCTCTCGGGGGAGAGGTTGCGGTGGTAGTCGTAGAAGCAGTCGATGAACTGCTTGCCGCGGATGTTGCGTTGGTTCTCCTGCCGCGCATCCCAGAGCGCGACGTGGGCGTCCACGATGAAGTAGTTCTCGCCGTTCTTGCTGTACATGGCTGACCTCCAGAGACTGTGCGTGACGTCTGTCACAAGCGATCTGTCGATGACGGTAGGCGCGGCTGAGGCTCGGCGAAATGGAGTGATGTCTCAATTCGAGACGCTGGTTTCGGATCCATGGCGACCAGCGAATGTAACCTGAATCACATGGCAGATCCCGAGGGTCTCGTGCGGGCCCGCTTGCACTCGGAGCCCCTCGCTGCCGTGTCGCATCGGTTGCTCGCATCGTGGCACCGAAGCCAGGAATTCGGAGTGCCACTCGAAGACGTCGTACCTGCATTTTCGGGCACCTACGACGGCGAATCGCTGTTCTACCGATGTGGGCGCGAGGTGCTCGACGGACTGCGCGACACGTTGGCGAACGAGCCGGTGTCGATGATGCTGACCGACGCCGACGGTCTGGTGCTCGATCGAGTGAGCGCGGACCGCGAGCTGTTGGCCGCGCTCGACCGTGTGCATCTGGCCCCCGGCTTCTCGTACGGCGAGAACCAGGCGGGCACCAACGGTCTCGCCCTCGCACTCGCCGATCGAATTCCCGCAGTGGTGCGCGCCTCCGAGCATTACTCGCTCTCGCTCACCGGATACACCTGCGCCGCGGCACCGGTGCTGAACCCGATGACGGGCACCGTGGAGGGCTGCGTCAACCTCACCACGTGGTCGGAGTCGTCGACGGATCTGCTGCTGGCCCTTGCTCAGTCGGCGGCAGGGAACACTGCGGCGATGATGCTCGCGCGAGCGCAGGGACAGCATGCGCGTCCGGCTCCACGTGGGACGGTCTTTCGCGTCGAGGCGTCATCGGGTCGGCCGGGTGCGGGCAGCGTCCCGACGCTGTCGACGCGGTGGAATCAGGCTCTCGCGTCCTCCGAAACAGCTCTGAGCCAACATGATTCGGTCCTGCTGGTAGGAGAACCGGGAACCGGACGTGCCACGATTCTGGCCCGAGCGCTGCGTACCATCCGCCCACGGGGTCGAATTCTGAGTGCCGGAGTTCCGGCGGCGCGCGACGTCGACGCCTGGCTGGATCTGTGGACGCCCGAGCTGCCCAAGCCGGACACCGCCGTGATCGTCCGCGACGTGGACCGGCTGCCGGCGCGAGGGGCGGACGCGTTGGCGGAACTGATCTCTCGCGTCGGTGACGGCGTGCCCGTCACCCTCACGGCCTCCGATTACGACGCTGTTCCCGCTGCCCTGGCGCAATTGGTGCGTTCGGTCGTCGAGGTCCCGCCGCTGCGCGATCGGCCCGAGGACATCGCTCCGCTCGCTCGGCATCTGGCATTGCGGGCGCGTGGACGCGAGGTCAGCCTGACCGGCGACGCCGAACGAGCCCTCGTCGGATATTCGTGGCCGGGAAACGTCACCGAGTTGGCGACGGTGATGCACGAGGCGGCGGTCCGCGCCGACGTCGTCGGCGTCAATCATCTTCCGCCCGAAGTGCTTTCGCGCACCACGCAACGTCTGACACGAATCGAGACGTTCGAGCGCGACGAGATGATTCGAGTACTCAGCCGGCCCGGCATCACGATGAACCAGGCGGGCGAGGAACTGGGAATGAGTCGGGCCACGATCTACCGCAAGCGAGACCGCTACGGCATCACGCTGCGTTCCCACACGTAGCTTCGGTGGACCTGCGAGAAAAACTCCGACTTCCGAGCGCGCGCGGCCGCGGGTACATCTAGTGTCGCTGGTATGGCATCTCCGGCAATAGAACTCGAGGTGGGTACGCGCACGGTGCGCATCTCCAACCCCGATCGGGTGTATTTCCCCGAGAGCGGTGCCACGAAGCTGGACCTGGTGAACTACTACCTGAGCGTCGGCGACGGCATCGTCCGCGCGTTGCGGGAGCGGCCGTGCATGATGCACCGGTTCCCCAAGGGCCTCGCCGGCGAGAAGGTGCACCAGAAGCGGGTGCCGCACGGAGCCCCGCCGTGGTTGGAGACCGTCGAGGTGACGTTTCCCCGCTACAACCGCACCGCGGACGAGCTGTGCGTGACCGAATTGGCGCACGTCGCGTGGGCGGTGCAGATGTCGACGGTGGAGTTCCATCCGTGGAACTCGCGCCGCGCCGACGTCGAGATGCCCGACGAATGGCGCATCGACCTCGATCCGATGCCCGACTGCCCCTTCGATCGGGTGCAACGCGTCGCCGGTGTCGTGCAGGACGTGCTCGATGACCTCGGCGCAGTCGGCTGGCCCAAGACCTCGGGCGGTCACGGCCTGCACATCTACGTTCGCATCGACCCCGCCCACGGCTTCAAGGACTTGCGAAGGGGCGCACTGGCATTCGCGCGGGAGGTGGAGCGCCGCGCACCCGAGGACGTGACGACGACGTGGTGGCGCAAGGATCGCGACCCGTCGAAGTTGTTCGTCGATTACAACCAGAATGCCCGCGACCACACGATCGCCAGCGCGTATTCGGTGCGGGGAAACCCGAGGGCGACTGTGTCGACACCCATTTCGTGGGCCGAGGTACCTGACGTCGATCCACGCGAGTTCACGATTTTCACCGTACCGGCCAGATACGCCGAACTGGGCGACCTACATGCGGGTATCGACGACGCGGTGTTCGCCATCGACGAGCTACTCGAATGGGCGGAACGCGACGAGCATCAGGGCCTGACGGAGCCCGAGGAGTAGCCGAACTCGAAGTTATGGACGGAAATCGGCAGAAATCCGTCCATAACTTCGAGTTCGGCAGCCAGAAGTCAGTCGGTGCCGGACTCGATTGCGGCGTGGTCGAGGGCTGCGGAGTCCACGGAGTTGTCGGCGCTGCTGGCGGCGATGGCGTCGGCTCCACCGGGGGCGAGTTCGCCGATCAGGTCGCCCCAGGCGGTCAGCTGATCCTGAGCGGCGTACTGCTCGAGTTTGCTGCGCGAATCTGCGATGTCGAGGTTGCGCATGGTCAACTGGCCGATGCGGTCGCCGGGGAAGAAGGCCTGCCCCTGGCTGCGTTCCATCGACAGTTTCTCGGGGTGGTAGCTGAAGTTGCTGCCCTGGGTGTCCACGATGGTGAAGTCCTGACCGCGGCGCAGGCGAACCGTCACGCTGCCGGTCACGACGTTGCCGACCCAGCGCTGCAGGCCCTCGCGCAGCATGAGTGCCTGCGGATCGAACCAGCGGCCCTCGTAGAGCAGGCGTCCGAGGCGGCGGCCCTCGTTGTGGTACGAGGCGATGGTGTCCTCGTTGTGGACGGCGTTGACGAGCCGCTCGTACGTGATGTGCAGCAGTGCCATGCCCGGGGCCTCGTAGATGCCGCGACTCTTGGCCTCGATGATCCGGTTCTCGATCTGGTCGGACATGCCGAGCCCGTGGCGTCCGCCGATGGCGTTGGCTTCCATCACCAGGTCGACGGCACTGTCGAAGGACTTGCCGTTGATCCGAACGGGACGGCCACGCTCGAAGTCGACGGTGACGTCCTCGGCTGCGATCTCGACCTCGGGGTCCCAGAAGCGGACACCCATGATGGGCGAGACGATCTCGAGGGATGTGTCGAGGTATTCGAGACGCTTCGCCTCATGGGTGGCACCCCAGATGTTGGCGTCGGTGGAGTACGCCTTCTCGGCCGAGTCACGGTAGGGGAGGGTGCGCTGGGTGAGCCACTGCGACATCTCGTGCCTGCCGCCGAGCTCGGCGACGAATGCCTCGTCGAGCCACGGCTTGTAGATGCGCAACTCGGGGTTGGCGAGCAGGCCGTAGCGGTAGAACCGCTCGATGTCGTTGCCCTTGTACGTCGAGCCGTCGCCCCAGATGGAGACGCCGTCCTCCTGCATCGCGCGCACGAGCAGCGTGCCGGTCACCGCGCGGCCGAGGGGAGTGGTGTTGAAGTACGTCTGCAACGACGATCGGATGTGGAACGCGCCGCAGGTCAGTGCCGCGAGGCCTTCCTCGACCAGCGGTTCGCGGCAGTCGATCAGCCGGGCCTGCTCGGCGCCGTACGCAAGGCCGCGGGCGGGCACGTCGGACAGATCCGGCTCGTCGTACTGGCCGATGTCGGCGGTGTAGGCAAACGGAATCGCGCCGTGCTCGCGCATCCACGCCACGGCCACCGAGGTGTCGAGACCACCAGAGAATGCAATGCCGATTCGTTCACCGACCGGGAGAGAGTTCAATACCTTCGTCACGGCCCGCAGCTTAGTCGTACGGTCAGCTGGGCCGATCGGCGAGCGACTCCACTGCACCACGGACGGCATCGAGGTGGGCGGTCATGGCGCGGGCTGCTGCGTCGTAATCGCCGGATCGGATACCGGCGACGATGGCGTCGTGCTCGACGTTGGACTGCTGCTGCCGGTGCGCGACGAGGTTCAACGTTTCGGACTGCCGCGTCAAGGCATCTCGGATGTCGACGACGATCGACTCGAACACGCGGTTCCTGCTGGCCCGCGCGATCGCGGTGTGGAACTGCGCGTCCAACAGGACCCAGGCCTCGTGGTCGTCCTCGGAACGCATCTCGTCGGCGAGGCCGGAGAGCACCGCCAACTCGTCGTCGGTACGTCGTTCGGCCGCCCACCCGGCTGCGGGTACCTCGACGTGGGGTCGGGCATCCATGAGTTCACGGGCCTCGTAATTGCCGATGTCGAGGTCGCTACCCACTCGATCACGGACGACGAAGGTGCCGAGGCCCGTCTTGGTCTCGGTCAGACCGAGCGCGTGGCACGAGCGCAGCGCCTCGCGGATGACGGAACGACTGACGCTGTGCCTCGCGGCCAGCGCCGCCTCGGACGGGAGCTTCTGCCCGACGGGGAGCTTTCCCGACGAGATCGCGGCACGCAGGTCGGCGAAGACTGCCTCGGCGGCGCTCATGCGGGCATTGGTGGGCGCACTGACTGCCCAGCTGTCCGACAGGTTCATGCAGTGATCCTATCCCGGGGTTGACCGACGAGGTGTTCTACGCCACACTCTACCTGTCAGACAGCCGGACAGCTGGACACCCTCTGAAGGAGCGCACCCACCGTGGCCGATACCCGCATCGAGAAAGACCTTCTCGGCGAACGCGAGATTCCGATGACCGTCTACTGGGGAATCCATACCCTGCGCGCGCTGGAGAACTTTCCCATCACGGGGCGGCCGATCTCCACCAACGCCCACCTCGTCCGCGGGCTCGCAGCCGTGAAGTGGGCGGCCGCGGCGGCCAATCAGGACCTCGGAATACTCGACGCCACCCGCGGGGAAGCGATCCGGGCCGCGTGCCAGGAAATTCTCGACGGCCAGTGGCACGAGCAGTTCGTCGTCGACGTCATTCAGGGCGGCGCGGGTACGTCGACCAACATGAACGCCAACGAGGTCATCGCCAATCGTGCCCTGGAAATCCTCGGCCACGCGCACGGTGACTACTCGATGCTGCACCCCAACGAGCATGTGAATGCCTCGCAGTCCACCAACGACGTGTATCCGACGTCGGTGAACATCGCGACCATCTTCGCGGT
Organism: Rhodococcus sp. NPDC077669; assembly: GCF_040686915.1. Classification (NCBI taxonomy): domain Bacteria; kingdom Bacillati; phylum Actinomycetota; class Actinomycetes; order Mycobacteriales; family Nocardiaceae; genus Rhodococcus; species Rhodococcus sp. NPDC077669. The sequence continues at coordinate 29,371 of NZ_JBFBMD010000039.1, forward strand.
GCACGAGCTGATCGCATCGATGAAGGTCCTGCGAGATTCGTTCTCCCGCAAAGCAAGCGAGTTCGCCACCGTCGTCAAGATGGGCCGCACCCAGCTGCAGGACGCGGTGCCGATGACACTCGGTCAGGAGTTCGGCACCTACGCGATCATGATCGACGAGGACTGCTCACGGCTCGAGGAAGCCGCGCTGCTGGTGCACGAGATCAACCTCGGGGCCACGGCCATCGGCACCGGGCTCAATGCTCCTGCCGGATACACCGAATCGGCCGTCGTGCACCTGCGCACCATCACCGGCCTGCCGTTGGTCACCGCAACGGACCTCATCGAGGCAACGCAGGACGTCGGTCAGTTCGTGCACCTGTCGGGTGTGCTCAAGCGCGTCGCAGTGAAACTGTCGAAGATCTGCAACGATCTCCGGCTGCTGTCCTCCGGGCCGCGCGCGGGCTTCAACGAGATCAATCTGCCTCCGATGCAGGCGGGTTCATCGATCATGCCCGGCAAGGTCAACCCCGTCATTCCCGAGGTTCTCAATCAGGTTGCCTACGAGGTGATCGGTCACGACGTCACCATCACGATGGCCGCCGAGGCAGGACAGTTGCAGCTCAACGCTTTCGAGCCGATCATCGTCAAATCCCTGTCCGACGGTATGGCGCATCTGAGTGCGGCCTGCCGCACCGTCGCGCATCGGTGCGTCGACGGCATCACCGCGAACGTCGATCTGCTGCGTGAGCGGGTGGAGAACTCGATCGGTCTGGTCACCGCGCTCAGCCCGTACCTCGGGTACGTGGAGTCGACGGCCATTGCGCAGGAAGCGCTGGTCACCGGCCGCAACGTCGTCGACCTGGTGCTCGAGAAGGGCCTGCTGGCGCGAGAAGAGCTGGATCGATTGCTGAGCCCCGAGCATCTCGCGAACCTGCGGGTGGCTCCCACCGAGCATTCCGTTGCTCCCGAGACGTCGACGAGGTAATGCGATGAGCACCGAGAACCCGACCCAGAAGCAGGCCTTCAGCGAAGAGGAGCTGGGGTATCGAAAAGAGCTGGCTCCGCGCCAGATTCAGATGATCGCCATCGGCGGCGCGATCGGCACCGGCCTGTTCATGGGTGCCGGCGGAAGACTGCGTGACGCCGGGCCCGCGTTGGTTCTGGTCTACGCACTGTGCGGCTTCTTCGCATTCCTGATCCTGCGCGCGCTGGGTGAGCTGGTGATGCACCGCCCGTCGTCCGGATCGTTCGTCTCGTACTCCCGCGAGTTCTTCGGTGAGAAGGTCGCGTTCGCGGCCGGGTGGTTGTACTGGATGAACTGGGCGATGACGGCCGTCGTGGACGTGACGGCAGTGGCGCTGTACATGAACTTCTTCAAGAAGTACTGGGCACCGCTGGGCAACGTGGATCAATGGGTGTTCGCGCTGGCCGGCCTGGTGTTGGTTCTCGGTCTGAACCTGGTGTCGGTCAAGGTGTTCGGTGAGCTCGAATTCTGGTTCGCGCTCATCAAGGTCGTGGCGTTGGTGACGTTCCTCGCGATCGGCACCTACTACGTCATCTTCGGCACCCCCATCGACGGTCAGGCTCCGGGTCTGAGCGTCCTCACCGACAACGGCGGTCTCATCCCCAACGGACTGCTTCCGGCGATCGTCGTGATCCAGGGCGTCGTATTCGCCTATGCCTCCATCGAATTGGTCGGTACCGCCGCCGGAGAGACGCAGAACCCCGAGAAGGTCATCCCCAAGGCGATCAACACCGTCATCGTCCGCATCGTCGTCTTCTACGTCGGCTCGGTGCTGCTGCTCTCGCTGTTGCTGCCGTACACCGCGTATCAGGCCGGGGAGAGCCCGTTCGTCACATTCTTCGGAGCGATCGACGTCGAGGGTGCCGACGCGATAATGAACCTCGTCGTGCTGACCGCAGCGCTGTCGTCTCTCAACGCCGGGCTGTACTCCACCGGTCGCATCCTGCATTCGATGGCGGTCGCCGGCTCGGCACCGAAATTCGCGGCCCGTATGAACAAGCAGGGAGTTCCGTACGGCGGCATCGCACTGACGTCGGTGGTGACGCTGCTCGGGGTCGTCCTCAACGCAGTCGTCCCGGCGCAGGCGTTCGAGATCGTGCTGAACCTCGCTGCGCTCGGCATCATCAGCGCGTGGGCCGTCATCGTGGCGTGCCAGCTCAAGTTCTGGTCTCTGTCCAAGACCGGCGCGGTCACCCGGCCTGCGTTCCGGTTGTTCGGTGCCCCGTACACCGGCTACGCAACGCTAGGCTTTCTGGCGTGTGTACTGGTACTGATGGCCTTCGACAAACCCGTCGGTACATGGACCGTCGCGTCCATCCTGCTCATCGCGCCGATGCTGATCGCCGGATGGTACATGTGCCGCAACAGAATTCGAGAGGTAGCCGCCCGTAATGACTGAGGAGTGGAGCCTGCCGGAACGACCCGACAGTGCTGAGTTCGTCGCGTTGTTGACCACCGGTGGGACGATCGCCAGTAGTCGCGACGAGCACGGGGTTTCTCGGCCGGTCCCAGGCGTGGGCGTCGACATGGACGGCGTGGTGGTGCGCGAGGTGATGTCGAAGGACAGCTCCGCCCTGGACCTCGCCGATCTCGACGCCATTCGCACTGCCGTGGTCGACGCGTTGGCCGAGGACGGCTGCGCCGGAGTGGTGGTGCTGCACGGCACCGACACCATGGAGGAGTCGGCGTTGTACGTCGACCTGTTCCACGACGACGCGCGTGCGGTGGTGTTCACCGGGGCTCAACGTACTGCCGATCATCCGGACCCGGACGGCCCCGGCAACATCGCAGCAGCGGTAGCGGCCGCGTGGTCCGAGCAGGGAGTGCTGATCGCGTTCGGCGGACGAGTACTGCCGGCCCGCGGGGCGATCAAGAAGCACACCTTCGAACTCGACGCCTTTCGGTCGGCAGCAGTGCCGAGGCCGGACCCGCTGCGGTGGCAGCCCGTCGCGGGAGTGCGCGTGGACGTCGTGGCCCTGTACCCGGGCGCGGACGGGGTGCAGATCGATGCCTGTCGCGAAGCCGGGGCGTCGGGCATCGTGCTCGAGGCGTTGGGCTCGGGTAACACCAACGCTCTGGTGGTGCACGCGGTGAAAGAGGCCGTTGCTGCTGGGCTGCACGTGGTCGTCACGACGCGGGTGCCGTTCGGTGAGACCTCGCCGACGTACGGCGGCGGAGGCGGCGGCCACGATCTGCTCGACGCCGGTGCGGTCTTCTCCCGCGAACTCCGGGCCGGACAGGCGCGCATCCAGTTGGCGGCGCTGGTCGCCACTGGAGCTACTGACGTGGTCGTCCACAATTCGTTCGCCTAGGCGGGATCCGGGCTGTTTCGATTTCGAGGTGGCTTCCCTCGAGCTGTGTTGGACGGCGGATATCGATGCGGCCACGGGCAGGGCCACCGGCCT
>NZ_JBFBMD010000040.1:0-30260 GCF_040686915.1 Rhodococcus sp. NPDC077669
TCGATCACCATCCCGGCAACAGGAAGCGGTGGCACACACGACGGTGCGTGCCACCGCTTCACCATGCCGTCGTTGACAGGCCGACCTCCATATGAGAGCGGCTTCGCCGCATGTGAGTGGAACTTCGACCCCTGCTACGAAGTTCCACTCACATAGGTTGGTCTGCGTGACGGCACCAGTTGGGGCCGCGTTCACCATTCGTTAGCCGCGACTGAGCACAGTCCTCGCGGTGAGTGCGACAACCGAACGAGTGCTGCCCACGGCAGGCAAGAAGAGCTTCTTCTCGCGGCCGTGGACCGATTACGCACTGTTCCTGATTCTCGTGGGCCCCAACCTGGTTCTGTTGGCGGTGTTCACGTACCGCCCGTTGGTGGAGAACTTCCAGTTCTCGTTCTTCGACTGGAACCTGTCCTCGCCCACGTCCACGTTCGTCGGATTCGAGAACTACCGCGAGTGGGCCTCCCGCGACGACACGTGGCAGATCGTCGGCAACACCGTCGTGTTCACCGTGGCCGCGGTCGTCGGCTCGTTGGTGCTCGGCCTGATTCTCGCGCTGCTGCTCGATCGTAAACTGCGGGGCCGCAACTTCGTTCGCTCCGCGGTGTTCGCGCCCTACGTGATCTCCGGTGCCGCGATCGGTATCGCATTCCAGTTCGTCTTCGATCCCAACTTCGGACTCGTCCAGGACCTGATGCGCAGATTCGGCCTCGGTGCGGTCCCGGATTTCTATCAGGATCCGAAATGGGCGATGGTCATGATCACCGTCACCTACCTGTGGAAGAACCTGGGCTACACCTTCGTCATCTATCTCGCGGCGCTGCAGGGTGTGCGCAAGGAATTGATGGAAGCGGCCGAGATCGACCAGGCCGGCCGCTGGACCACGTTCCGGAAAGTGCTTCTACCGCAACTGCGTCCGACGACGTTCTTCCTCTCGATCACGGTGTTGCTCAACTCCCTTCAGGTCTTCGACATCATCAACGTCATGACGCGCGGTGGCCCACTGGGCACCGGAACCACCACGATGGTCTACCAGGTCTACGAGGAAACGTTCCGTAACTTCCGGGCCGGCTACGGGGCGACCGTCGCGACCATCCTGTTCCTCGTGCTGTTGATCGTCACTCTCGTACAGGTACGAATCATGGATCGGGACGATCAGCGATGACCTTGGTGAGCAAGCCCGATGCTGCAGTGCCGGAAAAGCCTTCGCTCGGTCGGGACCCGCAGCGCACGCGTCGCAGCGCGAATGTCCTCGGCTACGCGGCCATGGTTGCCGTCCTGCTGATGATCGGCCTACCGCTGTTCTGGATTCTGGTCACCTCGTTCAAGGACCGACCCGACATCTACGTTCAACCGGTCACGTGGTGGCCCAGCACTTTTCACCCCCAGAACTACGACGAGGCGACGACGGAGGTGCCGTTCTTCACGTATCTGCGCAACTCGATCGTCATCACCACGGCGGTCGCGTCGATCAAGTTCGTCCTCGGTGTGCTCAGTGCGTACGGCCTGGTCTTTCTGCGCTTTCCGGGCAAGAACATCGTCTTCCTCGTCATCATTGCCGCACTGATGGTGCCCAATCAGATCACCGTCATCTCCAACTACTCGCTCATCTCCGAGCTCGGTTGGCGAAACTCGTTTCAGGGCATCATCATTCCGCTGGCAGGCGTTGCATTCGGTACCTTCCTGATGCGTAACCACTTCCTGTCGCTGCCACCGGAGATCATCGAGGCCGCGCGCATGGACGGTGCGGGTCCGGTGCGGTTGATGTTCCGCGTCATCCTGCCGCTGTCGGGTCCGACGATGGTGGCGTTCGCGATCATCACCATCGTCACCGAATGGAACGAATACCTCTGGCCGTTCCTGATGTCCGACGACTCGTCGGTTGCTCCGCTACCGGTCGGCCTGACGCTGCTGCAGAACAGCGAGGGCTACACCAACTGGGGAGCGGTCATGGCCGCGACAGTGCTCACCATTCTGCCGATTCTTCTCGTCTTCCTCGTCCTGCAGCGCCACATGATCAAGGGCCTCACCTCCGGTGCGGTCAAGGGCTGATCCACCTCACTATCAGGAGTCGAACACCATGGCACACATCATCAATCGGCGTGGCTTCCTCACGCTCACCGGTGCGGCTGCGGCCGCCGCAGCCCTCGCGGCGTGCAGCGGTCCCGGATCGGGCTCGTCCGGCGGCGGCGGCGTCGAAGGCGATGCGAACACCATCAACTTCTGGTCGAACCACCCGGGCAAGTCCCAGGAATTCGAGAAGGAGCTGATCTCGCGGTTCCAGGCGCAGAACCCCGGACTGACGGTCAATCTCATCGACGGCGGCAAGAACTACGAGGAGGTGTCGCAGAAGTTCAACGCGGCGCTCTCGGGCAACGATGTGCCCGACGTCGTCGTACTCTCGGATGTCTGGTGGTTCAACTACGCACTCACCGGTGCGATCGAGCCCCTCGACAAGCATTTCTCTGCGGCCGGGGTCGACCAGTCCGATTACGTGGATTCGCTTCTTGCCGATTACAACTGGAACGGTAGCCACTGGGCTCTGCCGTACGCGCGCTCGACTCCGCTGTTCTACTACAACAAGGCCGTCTGGTCGGCAGCCGGCCTGCCCGATCGCGGACCGGCCACGTGGCAGGAATTCGACGAGTGGGGCCCGCGCATCCAGGCCGTCGTCGGAAACGGCAAGCTCGCCCATGGCTGGGGCAACGCCGTCGACTATCTCGGGTGGACGTTCGAGGGACCGATCTGGACGTTCGGCGGATCGTACTCCGATCAGTTCGAGCTTAAGTTCGACGATCCCAATACCATTGCGGCAGGCAAGTTCCTGCAGGACATGATCCACACCAAGAAGTACGCGGCGGTCTCCAACGACATTGCCAACGACTTCGCCGCGGGCATCCTCGCCTCCACGATCGCCTCCACCGGAGACCTGTCCACCATCACCAAGGGTGCCGCGTTCGATTTCGGTACGGCCTTCCTGCCGGCCACCGACGGTGCGCCCGGATGCCCCACCGGCGGCGCGGGTCTGGCCATCCCGGCCAAGATCTCCGACGAGCGCAAGGTGAACGCGCTCAAGTTCATCGATTTCGTGACCAACGGTGCCAACACTGCGTACTTCTCGCAGAACACCGGGTACATGCCGGTCCGCAAGTCGGCGCAGCAGGACCCGTCGGAAATCGCGTTCCTCGAGGCCAACCCGAACGCGAAGACAGCCGTCGACCAGTTGGCGCGTACCCGATCCCAGGACGCTGCCCGCGTGTTCGTGCCCGGCGGCGACAAGATCATCGGTAGCGGTCTCGAGCAGATCGCTCTGCAGAATGCCGACGTCGCAACGACATTCGCGTCCGTCTCGGATCAATTGCAGCAGATCATCGACCGTCAGATCACCCCGAAGCTGCCGAAGTAATGGCGACCGTTCACTATGCGGGTGTCTCGCACAGGTACCCGGGCGCGGACTCTCTCGCTGTCGACACGCTCGAACTCGACATAGCGGACGGCGAGTTCATCGTGCTGGTGGGACCGTCCGGATGTGGAAAGTCGACAAGTCTGCGGATGTTGGCCGGCCTCGAATCCGTCGAGAGCGGCCACATCGACATCGGCGGAGTGGACGTCACCTCGCTCGCCCCACGGGCGAGGGACGTCGCGATGGTGTTCCAGAACTACGCGCTGTACCCCAACATGACCGTCGGCGACAACATGGGCTTCGCACTGCGAAACGCGGGAATGAGCAAGGCCGACACAGCGGCTCGCGTATTGGACGCGGCGAGGATGCTCGAACTCGAGCCACTGCTGGGTCGCAAGCCCGGCAAGCTCTCCGGTGGGCAGCGGCAGCGAGTGGCCATGGGGCGAGCAATCGTTCGTCAACCCAAGGTGTTCTGCATGGACGAGCCGCTGTCCAACCTCGACGCCAAATTGCGAGTGTCGACGAGGGCCCAGATCGCCGGACTGCAGAAGCGATTGGGAACCACCACCGTGTACGTCACCCATGATCAGGTCGAGGCGATGACGATGGGTGACCGGGTTGCGGTGTTGCGGGACGGCAAGTTACAGCAGATCGACGCACCGCGGGAGCTGTACGACAACCCCGTCAACACCTTCGTCGCCGGGTTCATCGGATCTCCCGGCATGAACCTCGTCGACGCTCCCGTGCACGAGGGCGCTGCGGTCCTCGGAGACATTCGGATCCCCGTTCCGTCGTCGGCGGGCCAACGCGTCGTCGTCGGGGTTCGGCCGGAATCGTGGGAGCTCGTCGGCGAACATGCGGGTGGACTCCGACTCACCGTCGAATTGATCGAGGAATTGGGTGCGGAGTCGTTCGTGTACGCCTCGGCACCCAACGTCGACGGTCAGTGGACGACGCCCTCGGGACGTATCTCGGTGAGGGTGGATCGCAAGCTGTCGGTCGCCCTCGCCGAGACCGTCCGGTTGAAGCCGGTGCTCGACGAACTGTTCTTCTTCGACTCCGCTACCGGACTGCGGTTGTCCTGACGGGTTCGCCCAGATCCACCGGAAGTGTTGCCCACCCGTGCAATACGCGCGTGTCGCGACGGGTTCCTTCGCCTGCAGACCGTAGGTGGGGGAACCTGTCGAACAACGTCTTCAGACCCACCTCCGACTCTGCTTTGGCCAGCGCCGCGCCCAGGCAGTAGTGGCGTCCGCCGGAGAACGACAGGTGCTTACCCGCGTTGTCGCGCGTGACGTCGAACCGGTCGGGGTCCTCGAACACCAGCGGATCGCGGTTGGCACCGGCCAGCACGAGGACGACCAGTGAGTCCTTCGTGATCGGCACACCCTCCACGACCACGTCGTGCTTGGCGGCCCGAGCCGTCAGCTGAACCGGAGATTCCATCCGCAACATCTCGTCGATCGCGGTGGGCCAGTGCGATGGATCCTGTTGCAGCACAGCCAGTTGATCCGGATGATCGAGCAAAAGTTGGATGCCGCTGCCGAGCAGATTGACGGTTGTCTCGAACCCGGCCGCCAATACCAATCCTGCTGTGGCCCTGAGCTCTTCGTCGTTCAGGCCGATGCCCTCGTCCTCGGCGGCGATCAGTTGGCTCATCAGGTCGTCGCCGGGGTTGCGGCGAAGTTCGGCGATGTGCTGCGAGAGCCACGCGTCGAAACCGATGAGGCCACGCTCCACCTGCTTGAACTGGCTCCACGAGATACCGATGTCGAGGCTGGGTGCCGCCATTTCGCCGAATTCGAGGACGCGCTGATTGTCCTTCTCCGGAACGCCGAGGATGCGGCCGATGACTGCGACGGGAAGGCGAGCGCAGTATCGGTCGACGATGTCGACGACAGGGCTGCCGTCGGACAATTCGTCGAGTAGCGCGTCCGCGGTTTCCTGCACCTGATCTCGCATCTGCGCGACCGCCCGGGCGGTGAAGACCGAGGACACCAGCTTGCGGTAGCGGGTGTGATCGGGCGGCTCGACCGACAGCAGGGACGGCGGAAGGATCGGATGCAGGGCACCGGAGCGGGTGTGGCGTTCCACCCACTTCAGCGGTGCCGGCAGCGTGCCGCCCAGCTGGGTGACCCGAAAATCGTCGGAGCGCAGCAGCGCGAACGCCACCCGGTGATGCACGGTGATGTTGGAGATCCGAGTCTTCACCAGCGGTGCCGTCGCCCGAAGTTCCTCGTACACCGGCGTCGGATTTGCCCGCGTCGCGGGATCGGCGACCAGCATGGCCTGCCGGTCACCGGCGGCCGCAGCACGCTTGGCTCCGAACCTGATGACCCCGTGTGCCGCGATCCACCGTACGAATTCCCTCATCCGACTGTCCTCCCCGTTGTCCCGCCCTATGTGAGTGGTTTCTCGTAGCAGACTACGAAGTTCCACTCACGTGCTACCAGATCTTGACGCGCTTCCCCGGGTCCAAGTACAGCGCATCACCGGGCTGAACGTCGAACGCTTCGTGAAAACTGTCCAGATTGCGCACGACTCCGTTGCACCGGAACTCCGGCGGCGAGTGCGGATCGACGGCGAGACGACGGATCGCTTCGGCGTCTCGTGCCTTGGTGCGCCATACCTGCGACCAGCCGAAGAACACGCGCTGCAACCCGGTCAGGCCGTCGAGCACCGGTGCGTCCTTGCCCTCGAGCGAGATCTCGTAGGCGGCGACGGCGATGGACAGGCCACCCAGATCGCCGATGTTCTCTCCGATGGTGAATTCGCCGTTGACCTTGTGGCCGGGCAGTGCCTTCGGCTCGAATTCGTTGTACTGCTCGATCAGGGCTGTGGTGCGCTTGCCGAATTCGGTGCGGTCGCTGTCGGTCCACCAATCCACCATGTTGCCGTCGCCGTCGTATTTGGCACCCTGGTCGTCGAATCCGTGCCCGATCTCGTGCCCGATGACGGCTCCGATTCCGCCGTAGTTGGCTGCGTCGTCGGCCTCGGCGTCGAAGAACGGCGGCTGCAGAATGGCTGCGGGAAAGACGATTTCGTTCATCCCGGGGTTGTAGTAGGCGTTGACGGTCTGCGGCGTCATGAACCATTCGTCGCGATCGACCGGTCCGCCGAGCTTGTCGAGATCACGCTGATAGTCGGCTTCGTAGCCGCGGCGGTAGTTGCCGAGCAGATCGTCGGCGGTGATGTCGACGCTCGAGTAGTCGCGCCAGCGGTCGGGGTAGCCGATCTTGGGGGTGAACTTGTCCAGCTTGTCCAAGGCTTTGCGGCGCGTCTCCGGGCTCATCCATTCGAGCTCGGAGATGTTGCGGCGGTAGGCCTCGGTGAGGTTGTCGACGAGCACCTGCATGCGTGCCTTCGAGTCCGCCGGGAAGTGGCGTTCGACGTAGAGCTTGCCGACGGCCTCGCCGAGGACGTCCTGTACGAGCGAGACGCCGCGCTTCCAGCGCTCGCGGTTCTCCTCGGTTCCGGTCAGCGTCGTTCCGTAGAACGCGAAGTTCTCGTCGACGAGTGCGCTGGTCAGGAACGGAGCCCGGGCATGGACGACGCGCCACGCGAGCCACGCCTTCCACGTCTCGATGTCCTCCGACGTCCACAGGGACACGAACGTGTTGACGAACGGTGGCTGGCGCACGACGATCTCGGCGAACTGTTCGGTGGTGCCGCCGAGGCCGGAAATCCATGCGGTCCAATTGAATCCGGGCTCGTTCTGCACCAGAGTGTCGAACTGGACGAGGTTGTAGCTCTTCTCGGCGTCGCGCCGGGCGACGACGTCCCAGTGGCCCGCGGCGATCTTGTGCTCGAGATCGAACACCGTCTGCGCGTCGTACTCGACGCCGCTGAGCGCGAACATCTTCGCGATGTGCGCGATGTAGCTCGCGCGGATGTCGGCGTACTCGTCCTGGCGGTAGTACGACTCGTCGGGCAAGCCGATTCCGGACTGGCTGAAGTGCACCAGGTAGCGGTCGGATCGCTTGGCGTCGGTGTCGACGTAGTGAGCGATACCGCCGCCGACTCCGGTGCGTTGCAGAGAGCCGAGAACGCCTGCGAGCGTGACCAAGTCGGTCGCATCGGCAACGGCGGCGAGCTCGTCGGCGATCGGGGTGGTGCCGAGCTGTTCGGCCCGGTCGGCGTCCATGAAGCTCGAGAACAGGTCGCCGATCTTCTGTGCGTCGCTACCGGCGGGCGGATTCGCGGCCGCCGATTCTTCGATGATGGTCTGTACATCGACCTCGGCGCGGTCGTACAACGTCCGGAACGCACCGTCGACGGCGCGGTCGGCGGGAATGCTGTAGTCCTCCAGCCATTTGCCGTTGACGTGCACGAAGAGGTCGTCCTGCGCGCGTGTGTTCTCGTCCTGGTAGCTGAGATCGATGCCCGAGTTCACTACTGAAGTCATGTATCCATCTTTACACTCTTGCGCTCGATTGAACGGGTGTTTAATGTGCTGTACATGCGTTCAGCATCGGAGGATCTGACCACTCGCGCGCGGATCCGCGACACCGCGATCGACGTCTTCGGCGTGCAGGGTTTCACCGCCGGTGTGCGGTCCATCGCCGGCGCCGCCGGCGTCTCACCCGGGCTGCTCAACCACCACTTCGGGTCCAAGGACGGACTTCGCGCGGCGTGCGACGAGTACGTCCTGCGCACGATCCGCGAATCGAAGGCCGCCTCGGCCGGTCCTACCGGGGTGATGGAACAGCTTGCTCGCATCGACGAGTACGCACCGCTCGTCGCCTACATCGTGCGGAGCTTCTCCTCGGGCGGAGCGCTGGCCCGAGAGTTGTTCGAGCACATGGTCGACGACGCGGTCCGGTACCTCGACGACGGAGTGCGCGACGGCCGATTCACACCCAGCCGCGACCCCGCGGCGCGCGCCCGGTTCCTGACGCGCCAGAACGTGGGCGGTCTGCTGTTGTACGTGCAGATGGCCGGCCCGGACGTGGATTTCCGTGCGGCTCTGAGCGCGCTCGGCGACGAGGTCATGCTGCCGGCACTCGAGCTGTACACCGATGGATTGTTCACCGATTCTCGAATCTTGGACACCTATCTGGAGGCCGAGCAATGACCGACGCCATCGCAGTCGACGATCTGGTGAAGACGTTCGGTTCGGTCCGGGCCCTCGACGGCCTGAACCTGCACGTCGAGACCGGTGATGTGCACGGCTTTCTCGGCCCCAACGGGTCGGGTAAATCGACCACGATCCGCGTCCTGCTCGGTCTCGTGCGCGCGACGTCGGGGACGGTCCGGTTGCTCGGCGGTGATCCGTGGGCCGACGGCGTCGCACTGCATCGACGGCTGGCCTACGTTCCCGGAGATGTGACGCTGTGGCCGTCGTTGACCGGCGGGGAGGTGATCGATCTGCTCGCCAGGATGCGCGGCGGTATCGATTCCGGCCGCCGGGCCGAGCTGATCGAACGGTTCTCCCTCGACCCAGGAAAGCGGAGTCGCACCTATTCGAAGGGCAATCGCCAGAAGGTCGCTCTGATCTCGGCCCTGGCATCGAACGTGGAGCTGCTGCTCCTCGACGAGCCCACTTCCGGTCTCGATCCCCTGATGGAGCAGCAGTTCGCCGAATGCGTGAAAGATGCTGCGCGACGCGGAGTCACGGTGCTGCTGTCCTCGCACATCCTGTCCGAGGTGGATGCGTTGTGCAGTTCGGTCACCATCGTCCGGGACGGGCGCACGGTGGACACCGGGACCCTGGCGTCGATGCGGCACCTCACCCGCACGACGATGATTATCACTGTGGATCGAGTACCCGGCGATCTCGACAGGCTCACCGGGGTCAGTGGGGTGACCGTGGACGGGTCCACGATTACCTGCACGGTGGAGAACGAGGCGCTCGCTGCGGTGATGCACGTCCTGGCCGACGCAGGCGTGCAGAGCATGATCAGCTCCGCGCCGACTCTCGAAGAGCTGTTCCTGAGGTACTACGCATGAACAGCCTGAGCGGAACGGCGGCCTTGCTGCGGTTGTATCTACGCCGCGACCGACTCGTGTTGCCGATCTGGGTCGTTCTGCTCGGAGCGCTCCCGCTGCTGTACGCGGTCAGCTTCGAGGGGCTGTATCCGACGGCGGCAGACCGTCGAGCGTTCTATCTCGGCACCGAGGCAGTGCCGGCGCAAGCGGCTCTCGTGGGGCCGATCTTCGGTAGCGACCTCGGTGCCCTGGTGTCGTGGCGCGCCGGACTGATGCTGACCCTCGTTCCGTTGGCGGCGATCCTCACTGTCGTTCGGCATACCCGCGGTGAGGAGGACGCGGGTCGTGTCGAGCTGGTCGGGTCGACTGCAGTGGGCAGATTTGCAGGGTTGACAGCGGCCGTGCTGCTTGCGGGCGGCGGTGTGATGGCGACGGGAATGCTGACGTTCGTCTCGCTGTGGGCGTTCGGTCTGCCGGTGGCCGGGAGCGTCGCGTTCGGTGCCTCGATCGTCGTCGCCGGTGCGGTGTTCGTCGGCTGCGCGGGGCTGGCAGCACAGGTGGCGTCCGGGGCTCGCGCGGCTCGCGGCTATGCCCTCGGCGTGTTGGCCGCAGCGTTCGTTCTCAGAGCGATCGGCGACATCGGTTCGGGAACCCTGTCGTGGTTCTCGCCGATCGGGTGGTCGGCGCAGGTGCGACCGTTCGCCGACGAACGGTGGTGGCCGCTGTTGCTGTCGCTGGCGACCGCTACGGCGTTGGTCGCCGCAGCGTTCGTGGCAGCGAATCGACGCGATCTCGGCAGTGGTCTGCGGGCCGAACGCCGCGGCCGGGTGGCTGCCGTTCCGTCACTGTCCGGTCCCGTCGCCCTCGCGTGGCGACTGTCCCGCGGAACCACCGTCGTCTGGACCGTCGGCCTCGCCCTGTTCGGTATCGCGATCGGGTCGTCCACGGACGGCATCGGTGATCAACTCGGCAGCAGCGCCGCCATCAGCGACGCACTGGGCAAGTTCGGCGGCACCACGATCGAACAGTCGTTCATCGCCGTCGTGCTGAGCATGGTCGGCATCATGGTGGCGGCCTATTCCGCGTCGGCCGTGCTACGTCTGCACAGCGAGGAAGAGTCGGGTCTGGCCGAGATCGTGCTGGCCGCCGGCATCTCGCGCCGTCGGTGGGCGGCGGGGTATCTGCTCTTCGCCGTCCTCGGCCCGGTGTGGCTACTGCTGGTCGTCGGCCTCACCATCGGGCTGACGTACGGGTCGGCAACCGGCGACATGTCGCGCGAACTGCCGTCCGCCGTGGTCGGCGCTCTGGCTCAGCTCCCGGCCGTGTGGGTGGTGACGGCCATCGGCGTGGCATTGTTCGGCACTGTCCCTCGATTCGCGACCGTCCTGTGGGCGGTCCTCGGCGGCTTCGTTGCCCTGGGGCAGATCGGGGCGGTGGTCGGGCTGCCCCAGTGGTCACAGGACATCTCGCCGTTCACCCACCTGCCCAAGCTGCCGGGTGGAGAATTCTCGGTAATGCCCTCGCTGTGGCTCGTCGCCATCGCCGCCGCCGCAGGCGGTGCCGGAAGCACCGCGCTGCGTCGACGGGACGTCCGCGGCTGAGTGAATCGGCCGCGACTCAGTTCGGTGTCGAGTCGCCGTACTGGTTCTCGACGTTCTGCTGGAATTCGTCGGCGCATTGTTGTTGCGCTGCAGTATCGCTGCCTGCGTTGGTCATGCAGTCGGTGAAGTCCTGTCCACCGACTGCGTTGAACAGGCCGACGCCGACGACGACGAGAACGATCGACAAAGCCGCCGCCACGAAACCGAGAATGATCGCGATGAGAGACACGGTGCCGTTGGTGGCGACGCGCTTCTTGTACCTCGACCGACCGATGAAGCCGAGGACGATCGCGATCAGGCCGAGAACAATGCCGCCGACGATGGTCCAGGAGAACAACACGCCGAGAATCGCGAGAACCAGAGCCACTGTGCCGATGGTGTTCTTCGGCGCTACCGGCTGTTGCTCGTATCCACCCTGCTGATATCCACCCTGCTGGGGGTACTCGCCGGGTGAAGGGTAGTTTCCGGGCGGGGGATAGTCATTCGACACGTCTGATACCTCCGAGATCGGCGATCGTGAACGCTCGGAGTGTATGCAGATCTCAGTCGTGCGCGCAGACGCCACGTGCCCCCGTGATCAACTTGTCATCGAGCGTTCCTGTCAGCCGCCCAGTCGCGAGTGCATCTCCCAGATCAGGATCTCGGCTGGTTCCGAGGCTGTAATTCGCTGTCCGCCAGTGGAACTCATGCGTACCGCGTCACCCTCGTACAGTTCTCCGACACCCTCCATCGAGACGGTGCCGCGGACCACGAACACGTGCACGAACGGTGCGTCGGGAACGGTCACGGTCGAATCCGGTGTCAGTCGCGCAGCGTGCAACGCGGCCGATTTCTGGCCGATGCCGATGGCCGCCTGACCACGGTGTCGGTTCATTCCCGACGCGACGGTGACGAGTCCGCCGCGCAGCAGTTCGTCGTCGATCTCGAGTTGCTCGTAGCCCGGTGCGGTGCCGGGGCTGTCGGGCATCACCCACATCTGTACGAAGCGGACGGGTTCGGTGTGCCGATTGCCGTCGATACTCCAGGAGTCGTTCTTCTCCGAGTGCATGATGCCTTTGCCCGCACTCATCCGTTGCGCCAGTCCGGGATAGATGATGCCGGAGTGCCCGATCGAATCCTGATGCACCAGAGAGCCCTGCACCACCCACGTGATGATTTCCGTGTCGCGGTGCGGATGCGTCTCGAATCCCTGCCCGGCGGTGACGATGTCGTCGTTGTTCACCAACAACAGGCCGTGGTGGGTGTTCTCGGGGTCGTAGTGCTGACCGAAAGAGAACGAGTGCTTCGAGTCGAGCCAGGACACACGGGTTTTCAGTCGATCACCGGCACGATGCACGTCGATGTGGGCGGTCAGTGGAGCGGACATGTCCCCACTGTACGAGCATGTCGATGCACCGGCGTACGACCTGCATAACGTTCGGGTGTCTTTGCCGCCGGGGTGTGACGGCGGCCCCGAGTGGGTAGGTTCGGACACGGTACGGTCACACGCTCTGCAACTCCCCGAAGGCGGCGAGAGATACTCATGGTCGGTTCCAGCTCGAGCGCGGCACACGCTGTTCGACACTTGCTCGAGGACGCACTGGTGTCGTGGTTGCCAGGTCAACGATGGTTCGGCGCAAAGGGTTCGACGGTGGGTGCCGTGCGGATCGTCGCTCGGGACGTACTGCACGACGAGCCGCATTTCGCCGCCGAGCACCTGCTGGTCGAGGTGGACCTCGTCCAAGACGGCACGTCGGTGACCCAGACCTATCAGGTGCCCCTCGGTTTCCGCACCGAGGTACCCGAGGAACTACGCCCGTGGCTGTTGCCGGTGCCCGGTGAGGTGGCAGTGTTCGACGGGTTACGTGATCCGGAGATCATCGCCCTGTACGGTGACGCGTTCTCCGATGAGAACCCCACGGGCAGTATCGAATTCAAGGTCGTCGGCGGTTCGAGCGTGCCGCAGGGCATGCGCGGTCGGGTTCTGGGTGCTGAGCAGTCCAACACGTCGGTGATCCTCGGTGATCTGCTGCTGCTCAAGCTGTTTCGTCAGGTACCGCCCGGAATCAGTCCGGACGTCGAGTTGCACCGTGCGCTGGCCGAGGCCGGCAGCGTCAACGTGGCACCGCTGCGAGGGTGGCTCGAAGCCCAGGTCGGCGGTGAGACGACCACGCTGGGGATGATCCAGGACTTCGCCGCGAATTCTGCCGAGGGATGGACCACTGCGCTGGCCAGCGTGCGCGAGGTGTTCGATTCCCCCGACACACCGATCGAGGATTTGTCCGCCGATTTCGCTCCCCACGCGTATCGACTCGGCGCTGCCGTCGCGCAGGTACACCACGACCTCGCTTCGGTTATGGGTACCGCCGAACGTTCCGTGGAATCAACGGCCGTCGAAGAGATCCTCGAGCGCATCTCCGGAGTAGCGCGAGTGGTTCCGGAGATCGCCCAGTACATCCCCGCCGCGACGGCCCTGATCTCACGGGCAGAGGCGTCGAGCAGTACCACCGTCCAACGCATTCACGGCGATCTGCATCTAGGGCAGGTATTGGGGACCCCCGAACGGTGGCTGCTCATCGATTTCGAGGGAGAGCCGGCCAAGACGCTGGACGAGCGCAGACAAATGGACAGTGCTTTGCGCGACGTCGCGGGAATGCTGCGGTCGTTCGACTATGCCGCCAACCACCTCCTCGTCGACCTGCCGGAGGACCCGGCTAGACGGGAACGCGCCGAGCAGTGGGCTGCGCGGAGCATCACGGCCTTCTTCGATGGGTACGCATCGGTGGCCGGCCACGATCCACGCGACGAAGCCGATCTGCTGCGCGCATACGAACTGGACAAAGCGGTCTACGAGGTTCTGTACGAAGCGCGCAATCGACCGACCTGGCTCTCTCTGCCGATGCGCGCGGTCGAACGGTTGGTCAGCTGACGGCCGGGAAACGGGCTGTAGGGGCGGGCGTGGACCGGCCCGTCTACGACAAGTACCGTATTGCCTGACACGGGAGGCAGGACATGAACGGTATTTTGGCAATTTTCGGCATCGTGGTGGTAGTCATCACCATCGTGGTCGTGGTCGTGCTCGTCGCGGTGTTGTTCGTCGCGTCGATCAAGCCCGACAAGCTGAACATCGACCTCGGTCGCAAGAAGCGTGAACGGGAAGAAAGTTCCTCGAAGGTCTGAGACCTCGGTCACCTCTGGCACCGATTCGCGCAGACGCGGAGTTGTATCGATTCGAAGCGTCGGTCGACGCTTCCGGTTCTACAACTGGAGACCTCGTGAGCACAGCACTGTCAGCGCCTACGGAGCCCGACTGCAGGGCGCGCCTGTTCGGTGAGACTGTGCCGGCCCAGTTCGCTCGTTTCGTGATCGTCGGGGTATCGAGCAACGGCGTCTATGCACTGCTGTTCGTCGCTCTCGCGTCGTTCGGGTCTTTCCCCGCCAATCTGGCGGGAGCGTCGGCGAGCACCGTTCTCGCCAATGAGTTGCACCGTCGCCACACCTTCCACGCCGCCGACCGCGTCGGCTGGTTCCAGACCCAGTGGGAAGCGGGAGGACTCGCACTGATCGGGCTGGGTCTGAGTACCGCCGCGTTGGCCGCAGTCCACCTCCTCGTTCCCGCCGCCGCCACGTACGTGCAAGTTCTGGCTGTGATCGCCGTCAGCGGTCTGGTCGGTGCCGCTCGATTCCTCGCCCTTCGCGGATGGGTATTCCGTTCGCCGAGCCTCCCCGGGATGGAAGCGGCTCATTCGTGATGCTGTGACAGAGCACGACCGGTCTCGAAGATCGGTTGCTACCTGTAACAGAGTTTCGGCGAGGCTTCGTGATAGTCGCCCGTATCGACCTAGGCTCGTGAGCTGACGTCAATGCGAGGAGGCATGTCGAATGGCCAGGGATCTGACACAGCTCGAGCTTCTGCAGGAGCTGGTGCCCACTGCCGAGGACAACGTGAACCGTCACATTTCGATGGCGCGCGAATGGCATCCCCACGACTACGTGCCGTGGGACGAAGGCCGTAACTTCGCCGCCCTCGGCGGTACGGACTACGACCCGGGGCAGTCCAAGCTCTCCGACGTCGCGCAGGCCGCGATGATCACCAACCTGCTCACCGAGGACAATCTGCCGTCCTACCACCGTGAGATCGCCGAGAACTTCTCCCGGGACGGTGCCTGGGGAACGTGGGTCGGCCGCTGGACTGCCGAAGAGAACCGTCACGGCATCGTCATGCGCGACTACCTCGTCGTCACCCGAGGCGTCGATCCCGTCGCCCTCGAAGAAGCCCGCATGATCCACATGACCAACGGCTACGCGTCGCCCGCCGGCGCAGGGGTCGGTCTGTTGCAC
This sequence comes from Rhodococcus sp. NPDC077669, assembly GCF_040686915.1. Taxonomy (NCBI): domain Bacteria; kingdom Bacillati; phylum Actinomycetota; class Actinomycetes; order Mycobacteriales; family Nocardiaceae; genus Rhodococcus; species Rhodococcus sp. NPDC077669. The sequence continues at coordinate 15,250 of NZ_JBFBMD010000040.1, forward strand.
TCGGTGGCGTACGTGACGTTCCAGGAACTCGCGACCCGTGTCTCGCACCGCAACACCGGCAAGGTCTGTGACGACCCGATCGCCGACCGCATGCTCCAGCGCATCGCCGCCGACGAGAACCTGCACATGATCTTCTACCGCAATATCACCGGCGCAGCGATGGACATCTCGCCGGATCAGACGTTGCAGGCCGTCTCCGACATCGTGACGAACTTCGTCATGCCCGGTGCCGGCATGCCGAACTTCCGCCGCAACGGTGTGTTGATGGCCAAGCACGGCATCTACGACCTGCGTCAGCACCTCGAAGACGTCGTCTGGCCCGTGCTGCGCAAGTGGCAAGTGTTCGAGCGCAACGACTTCACCGCACGCGGTGAGAACAAGCGTGAAGAACTCGCCGCGTTCCTCGAAGACCTCGAGCGCCAGGCCACCAAGTTCGAGGAGATGCGAGATCGCTCGCTGGCCCGCGAACGCGCCAAGGCCGAGGCGCGCGCGTCCTGAGGTGACCCATGTGAGCGGAACTTCGTAGTCTGCTACGAAGTTCCGCTCACATAGGGTGTGGTGTGAACGAATTCTGGGACCGCATTTCCGCGGTGAGTCCTGATCCACCCGTGTGGATCGTCCAAGTGGCTGCCCTGGCGGCGCTCGTCATCGTCGTGTTGCCGCAGACCTGGCGGATTGCACGCAATGTGGTGACCATCGCGCACGAGGGTGCGCACCTGTTCGTCGCGTTGATCACCGGGCGTCAGTTGATGGGTCTTCGGCTGCATTCGGATACGTCCGGCGTCGCGATCTCCAAGGGCAAGCCCACCGGTCTCGGGGTCATCGCCATGACTTTCGCGGGCTACGTCGGGCCGTCGCTTCTCGGACTCGGAGCCGCTCTGGTGCTGGGTACACAGCGGGCGTCGGCGGTGTTGTGGATCGGCATCATCTCGATTGCGTTGATGCTGTTGATGATTCGTAATATCTACGGACTGCTGTCTCTCGTCACCGTCGGTGGGCTGCTGTTCGTCGTATCCTGGTGGGGTACCGGGGAACAGCAGGTCGCTGCGGCGTACTTCATCACGTTCTTCCTGCTGATCGCCGGTCCGCGCCCCGTTCTCGAACTGCAGAAATCCCGAAGTGCCGGACGGGCGCGGGACTCCGACGCCGATCAACTGGCTCGGCTCACCTTCCTGCCCGGCATCGTCTGGGTCGGACTGTTTCTCGTCGTCACCGTCGGCGCACTCGCACTGGGGGCGTGGAGAATCCTCGTTCCGGTGCAGTGACGGCGGCTTGGATGAAGCGCTAGAACACCACCCACAGCAGTGATGCGAGGGCGAATATCGCCAGTCCCAGTGTCGTTTCCATGACCGTCCAGGTCTTGAGGGTGGTTTTCTCGTCCATGCCGAAGAAGCGGCTGACGAGCCAGAAGCCGGAGTCGTTGACGTGGGAGAGCACGGTGGCTCCGGCAGCCAGTGCGAACACCAACAGCGCGATCTTGAAATTGCTCAGATCGAGCTCGGCGACCTGGACCGAGATCAGCCCGGCGGTGGTGGTCAAGGCGACGGTGGCCGAACCCTGCGCCACGCGTAGCGCGGTGGCGATCAGGAAGGCCTGCAACAGGATCGGCAGTCCGAGATCGGACAACGAGGCGGTCAGAGACTGGCCGATGCCACTGGCCCGAAGTACTCCGCCGAACATGCCGCCGGCACCGGTGATCAGGATGATCGAGCAGATCGGCCCGAGGGCCTGATCCATGTACTTGGCACCGTCGGCGACGGGGAAGCGTCCCGGCGCGAGGATGAACAGAGCCAGCAGCAAGGTGATGAGCAGCGCGATGGGCGTCTGACCGATGAGAGTCAGGGCCGCTGCCCAGGTTTCGTCTCCGGTCAGCACACCCGAGGTGGTCAGCGTGTTGACGACGGTGTTGAGCGAGATGAGGACCAACGGCGTCAGCAGGATGAGCAGCACCGCAGCGAACTTGGGGGCGGGGTCGCGGAGTGCGGCCATCTCCTTGTCGTGTTCTTCGGAGTTCTGCGACCCGGCTGCGAAGAGGTCGGCAGGCGCGGTGACGAATCGTTTGCCGAGCTGGGTACCGACGAGGTAGGAGCCGACGAACCAGGAGACGACGGCGACGGGAACTCCGACGAGAAGCACCGAACCGATATCTCCGCCGAGGAGTTCCGTGGCGGCGACGGGGCCGGGGTGCGGGGGAACGATGGCGTGCATCGCGGCGAACGCGCCTGCGGTCGGCAGCGCGTACAGCAGCACCGACCCGCCGAAGCGCTTGGCGACTGTGAAGATGATCGGTAGGAAGACGACGAGTCCGGCGTCGAAGAAGATGGGGAAGCCGAAGATCAGCGCGGCGACACCGAGGGCGAGCGGTGCGCGCTTGGCTCCGAATCGGTTGATCAGGGTATCGGCCAATACTTGAGCGCCACCGGTGATTTCGAGCAGTCTGCCGACCATCACACCCAGGGCGACGAGTAGAGCGACCGAACCGAGGGTGGAACTGAAGCCCGAGAGCAATGCCGACGGCACGTCTGCCAGTGGAATGCCCGCTGCGACGGCGGTGACGGCGCTGACCAGAACCAGCGAGACGAAGGCGTGCAGTTTCACCTTCATGATCAGGAACAGCAGAACTGCGACGGCTGCTGCGGCGATCAGGAGTAGGGGAGTCGTCCCGTACGCCGGTTCGATCGGATCCATCTGTGTACCTCGTTCACTCGGCTGGAGATTCGACCATAACGGACAGCTCGGTGCCCGCGCGGGGATACCGAGCACGGTCGTCGGACCTGGAGTTCGTGGTGGAGTACCGTGCGGGTATGAGTGATGGGGATCACGTAGTGGGTGGGGACAGCTCCGACAAGCCTTCGAAGGACGCTCTACGCGAGCAAGCGCAGCGCTATGCCGCAGCGGCTCGGCTGAAGATGAAGGAGCGACGCGAGAAGGCGTCGGGGGGCCTCGGGTCCGTGGTCGCCGACCGTGCAGGAAATTGGGATCTCGACGATCAGAACACCGTGGCGATGGACCGTCAGCAGAAGCTCTGGAACGGGGTGATGGATCGCTACTTCCGGATGGAGATCGACGGTTGGGAGACGATTCCCGAGTCGCCGGTTCTGGTCGTCGGAGTGCATTCGGGTGCGCCGTTCGTGTGGGACGCGTGGACGGTGGGTGCGCAGTGGTGGCGGCATTTCGGCGACAAGCGAATCCTGCACGGCACTGCGCACGACGCGCTGATGGCATTTCCGTTGATCGGCAAGGTCTTTCGATCCATGGGTGTGTTGCCGGCGGCTCCGGACTCGATGTCGACCGCATTGGCCGAGGGCCGAGACGTGATCGTGTGGCCCGGTGGTGAGGTCGATTCGCTGCGTCCGTGGAGCAAGCGTGACGAGGCGACACTGGGTGGTCGTACCGGTTTCGTCAAGCTTGCGATCCGGATGGGTGTGCCCATCGTGCCGGTGGCGACCGTGGGCGGGGCCGACGCCATGCCGGTGCTCATTCGAGGCGACAAGCTCGCAAAAGCGCTCGGACTGGACAGGTTTGCGCGCCTGAAGGTCTTTCCCATCGCCATCTCGCTGCCGTGGATCATCGCGCCTGCCGCGCTGCCGCAGATTCCGTTGCCGGCCAAGATCCGAACCCGGTTCATGCCTCCGGTCGAGCTCGACCACGATCCGTCGCGCTGTGACGACGAGGCCTACGTCGACGCGAAATACGACGAGGTCCGCGCCAGTATTCAGGCCGGCATGGACGAGCTCGCCAGCAAGCGCAAGTTCCCGGTGTTCGGCTAGTTCGCTCGCGCCGAGCATCGCGGACCGTAGCTGACCGCGATCGTTTCTAGCGTCTCCTCTCGTACGGATTCACCGATACGACGAGGGGCGCACGAGATGATCGAAACATCGGGATTGACCAAGACTTTTCGGCAGGGCAAGAAGACCGTGGAGGCGGTGCGCGGCATCGATCTGACGATCGGTGAGGGAGAACTGGTCGCTCTCCTCGGCCCCAACGGTGCAGGCAAGTCGACCACGCTGCGAATGCTCACCACGCTGCTGGCACCGACGTCGGGTTCGGCCCGGATCGCGGGGTTCGACGTGGGCAGGGACCGGGACAGTGTCCGGCGCAGTCTCGGCTATGTGGGGCAGGGAAACGGCGCGGGACACAACCAGCGCGTGCGTGACGAACTCGTCGTGCAAGGCCTGTGCTACGGCATGACTCGTCAGCGATCACGAACTCGCGCAGACGAATTGATCGACGCACTCGAGCTCGGCGAACTGCGCTCGCGCACCGTCTCGACGCTCTCCGGCGGACAGCGTCGCCGACTCGATATCGCCCTGGGGCTGGTGCACCGACCGGCACTGTTGTTCCTCGACGAGCCGACCACCGGAATGGACCCGCAGAGTCGGGCCAACCTGTGGGGTCACATCCTCCGGCTACGACGCGAGATGGGCACGACCATCGTTCTGACCACCCACTACCTCGACGAGGCCGATTCGATGGCCGAGCGGGTCATCGTCGTCGACCGCGGAACCGTCATCGCCGACGACACCGCCGCGTCGCTGAAATCGGAACTGGCAGGCGATCTGATCGTTCTCACCGTGTCCGACGCGTCGGCGCTCCTTCCGCTTCTCGCCGGCATCGACGGCATCAGAGACGTCACGAGATCCGGTTCGCGGCTGAACCTGCGTGTCGGACGCGCCGAAGTCGTTCTCCCGGAAGTGGTGCGGCGGAGCGAGTTACACGGTATCCGCGTCCATACTGCGGACATGACCCGACCGACTCTCGACGACGTGTTCCTCGGACTGACCGGCCGTAGTCTTCGGGAAAGTGCCGCAGCCCTCGACAACGCGAGCGTGGCAGGAGAACTCCGATGAACGTTCTGTCCGGAAGCACTCTGGTGATGGGTCGGGAATTGCGGCCGATGGTGCGCGATCCGTTCACCGTCATCTTCAGTCTCGTCCAACCGCTGATCCTGCTCGCTCTGTTCGGCCCACTGCTCACCGATGTCCCCGGTCTCGGCGACGGAAGTGTCTGGGACTGGTTCGTGCCGGGTGTTCTCGCGATGATCACCATCTTCGGCACTTCCATGACGGGCTCCAATCTGCCGGCCGAGTTGCAGCAGGGTTCTCACGAGCGAATGTTGGTGACCCCGTTGCCGCGATCTGCCCTGCTCGTCGGGCGGGCGTTCAAGGAAATGGTGCCGCTCGCTGCGCAGGCCGTGTTGATCGTTCTGGTCGCATTGCCGCTGGGGTTGTCCGTGAATCCGATCGGTGCCGCTGTGGGAATCGTGCTGCTCGGGGTGTTCGGCGTCGGGCTCGGCGCGCTGTCCTACGCGTTGGCTTTGGCTGTGCGCGGACAGGATTGGGTGTTCTGGTCCATTCAGCAGACGTTGATGTTCCCGCTGCTGATCCTCTCGGGCACGATGTTGCCGCTGACGGCCGCACCGGGGTGGATGCAGTTCCTGGTGAACATCAACCCGCTCGGATATCTCGTCGACGCCGAACGTGCACTGTTCGCCGGAGACTTCGCGAGTTCGACGGTGACGGCAGGTGTCGTCGCAGCCGTAGCCACCGCGGCGGTCGGGTTGATCGTCGGCATCCGGGCTATGGGCTCCTCGCGCGAGTGAGGCTAAGCTCGCGTCATGGATCGGCCTGCGGTAATTCTCGAGAACGACGAGACGGTGTACGACTTCTATCTGCGTCATCAGCAGAATCGTCAGGTTGCGAGGCTGGCGTACGCCGCCCTCGCCCGACGCTTCCGCCCGCGGGTGTCGTACTCCGACGGTGCCCGGGAGGAGCTGCGGCGTCTGGTGTACGACAACACGCGTCTGCTCATCGCGGTCAATCACCTCACCGAGAGTGATCCCTACACCCTCGCAGCGGCGGCCTGGGCGTCGCCGCTGCGTCCGGTGATCGGGCGCACCAGAGTGCTCGCGAAGGACGAATTGTTCCAAGACCCCAAGCAGCGCAAGCGAATCGACATGATGGGCGGCATTCCCGTCTTTCGCGGTAAGAATCACGGGATGCGGGCAGTCAGCGCGGCAGGCAACCGCATGATGGACATCAGTGCCGAAAGAATGAAGCGCGGCGACGACCTCGCGGTGTTCCCGGAAGGCACCTGCAACCTCGAGGACCCGACGACGGTGCAACACGTCGGCAGCGGAATCGGCCACATCGCGATGCGGGCCCGCAAACTCGGCGTCGAACCGACATTGATCTGCATCGGACTGAGTTACGGCCCCGGCTCGGCGAAAGTGAAACAGGCGAGCGTCCACTTCGATACGCCCATCACCGATCTGCCCCAGAAACCGATCGACATCACCCGCGTGGTGGCAGAGGGAATGCAGAAAGCACTCGACGGAGCGGTGGCTGCGTACTGACTGCGCCGCCGGGGTTGGTAGAAACAGATGACAGGTAATTCGATTCGGCGTTGTGTCAGGAGATATTCGTGAGTGATCAGATCAAGACGGCGATCGTCACCGGTAGTGCCCGGGGCATCGGTGCAGCAGTGGCCAAGCGACTGGCCAAGGACGGTTTCGGCGTCGCGGTGGTCGACCTCGACGAGGCCGCGTGCAGCGACACCGTCGGCGCGATCGAGGCCGCAGGTGGGCAGGCAGTGGCCATCGGCGCAAACGTGGCCGACGAGGAGTCGGTGCAGACTGCAGTCGACCGCATCGCGAGCGAGTTCGGTGCACCGACCATACTGATCAACAACGCAGGCATCACCCGCGACAACCTCCTGTTCAAGATGACGGTGCAGGACTGGGATTCCGTGCTCGGTGTGCACCTGCGCGGCTCGTTCCTGATGACGCGTGCAGTGCAGAAGCACATGATCGACGCCAAGTGGGGCCGCATCGTCAACCTGTCGAGCACCTCGGCCCTGGGCAACCGCGGTCAGGCTAACTACTCCGCGGCCAAGGCCGGCATGCAGGGATTCACCAAGACTCTCGCCATCGAGCTCGGCAAGTTCGGCGTCACCGCCAACGCCATCGCCCCCGGATTCATCGAAACCGAGATGACGGCAGCCACCGCCGAGCGAGTCGGAATGACGTTCGACGACTTCAAAGCTGCTGCGGCGTCGCAGATTCCGGTCAACCGCGTCGGACATCCCGACGATATCGCCCACCTGGCGTCGTTCTTCGTCAGTGAGGGTGCCGGCTTCATCTCGGGTCAGGTCGTCTACGCAGCCGGTGGCCCGAAGGACTAACGTCTCCCGCATGCGTGAATGGACCATTCAAGAGCCCAGACGGGTGTGAATGGTCCATTCACGCAGAGCGCGAAGGCGACTACGGCGTCGGCATTCCTCCGTTGACGTTGAGGGTGTCTCCGGTGACGTATCCCGATTCCGCTGAGGACAGGTACACGTACGCGCCCGCGATCTCGGCCGGCTGACCGGCCCGGCCCAGTGGGGTCTCCTTGCCGAATTCCGGCAGTGCCGACGTCGGCTGCCCGCCCGCGGCCTGCAGCGGAGTCCAGAACGGACCGGGCGCAACGACATTGACCCGAATTCCCTTCGGTGCCAACTGCTGCGCGAGAGCCTTGCTGATGGTGTTGATGGCCATCTTCGTCGTCGCGTAATCCACCAGACCGGGCGAGGGTGTGTACGCCTGGATGGAGCTGGTGTTCACGATCGTCGAGCCGGCAGGCATGTGCGGCACCGCTTCCTGAATGATCCAGAACAGTGCGTACACATTGGTTTTGAAGGTCTGGTCGAACTGCTCCGACGTGAGATCCGCCAGATCCTCGACGAACTGTTGTTTGCCTGCCACGTTGACCAACAGGTCCAGGCCGCCGAGCTCGTCGACGGCGGTGTGCACGAGGGCGCGGGCAGCTTTCTCATCGGTGAGGTCTGCCGGTGCCAGGACGGCGGTGCGACCGGCGTCGCGAACCAGCCGGGCGACGTCCTGAGCGTCCTTCTCCTCCGACGGCAGGTAGTTGAGAACTACGTCGGCACCCTCGCGGGCAATGGCGATGGCGGCCGCACGGCCGATGCCGGAGTCGGCACCGGTGATCAGGGCCTTACGGCCGGTCAGCCGTCCGGACCCGCGGTACGTCTGCTCGCCGTGGTCGGCCAGGGGTTGTAGATCGGCAGCGAGACCGGGCGGATCCTGGTGCTGCTCAGGGAATCCGTCCTGGCGGTACTGCGTGACGGGATTGGTGAAGGTGTACTGATCACTCACGATGGGGTCGTCTCCGAACCTGGTATTCATTGCGTGGGGAACCTGCTGCTCGATTCCGTCTTCACGCCGAATGCCCAGAGTCGCCCGCAAACAAACTGAGTCGGGTCTCTCCCTGGTTCACGCCATCCCCCAAGTTCACACCATCCCCACCAACGGATGAATGCGGCATTCAGCTACTTGGAGTAGCTGAATGCCGCATTGATCCGGAAGGGGGGGCGTGCCGGAAAGCAAGGCTGTGGGCTAGGAGTACGTGTAGAAACCCTTGCCGCTCTTGCGACCCAACATTCCCGCGTCCACCATGCGCTGCAGCAGCGGGGGCGGAGCGTAATGCGGCTCGCGGAATTCGGCGTACAGCGATTCTGCGACCGCGAGGGTGACGTCGAGGCCGACGGTGTCGGTCAGACGCAACGGTCCCATGGGGTGGGCGCAACCGTTGACCATGCCGTCGTCGATGTCCTCGGCGCTGGCGAAGCCGGATTCGAGCATCCGGATGGCCGAGACCATGTAGGGGATGAGCAATGCGTTGACGATGAATCCCGCACGGTCACCCGCACGAATCGTCTTCTTGCCCAGGGTGTTCGCCGCGTAATCGGTGACGGCGTCGACGGTCTCTTCGCTGGTGAGGAGGCTGACGACGATTTCGACCAACGGCAGTACCGGTACGGGGTTGAAGAAGTGCACTCCGACGACCTGGTCGGGTCGCTTCGTCGCGTTGGCCATCTTGATGACGGGGATCGACGAGGTGTTCGTCGCCAGGATTCCTTCGGGTTTGACGATGGAATCGAGCTTGCCGAACAGATCCAGCTTCAGCGATTCGATCTCCGGTGCCGCCTCGATCACGAGGTCGCGATCGGCAAAATGGTTGATATCGAGCGTCAACGAGATTGCGGCGCGGGCTTTCTCGGCCGCGTCGGCGTCGATGCGGCCGGACTTGACGGCCCGCGCGAACGATTTGTCCAGGCGTGCTTCGGCGGCGTCGGCGGTGCCCTGGCTGGTTTCCAGGATCAGCACCGAGCTACCGGAGCGGGCGCACATTTCGGCGATACCGGCACCCATGGTGCCGCCGCCGATGACGCCTACGAGTTCGATGTTGCTCATTTGAGCAGCGCCCGCGACATGACGACACGCTGAATCTGGTTGGTGCCCTCGTAGATCTGCGTGATCTTGGCGTCGCGCATCATGCGCTCGACGGGGAAGTCGGTGGTGTAGCCGGCACCGCCGAAGAGCTGGACGGCGTCGGTGGTGACCTCCATCGCGACATCGGAGGCGAAGCACTTCGCTGCGGCAGAGATGAATCCGAGGTTCTTCTCGCCGCGCTCGGCGCGTGCTGCGGAGCTGTAAACCATCAGGCGGGCAGCTTCGACCTTCATTGCCATGTCGGCGAGCATGAACTGCACGGCCTGGAAGCTCGAGATCGACGTGCCGAACTGCTTGCGGTCCTTGGTGTATGCGATGGCTGCGTCGAGAGCGCCCTGAGCGAGGCCGACGGCCTGTGCGCCGATGGTGGGCCGGGTGTGGTCGAGGGTTTCGAGCGCGGTCTTGAACCCGGTGCCGGGCTCACCGATGATGCGGTCTCCGGGGATCTTGCAGTTCTCGAAGTAGAGCTCGGCAGTGGGCGAACCCTTGATGCCGAGCTTCTTCTCCTTGGGGCCGACGACGAATCCTTCGTCGTCCTTGTGCACGATGAACGAGCTGATGCCGTTGGCACCCTTGTCGGGATCGGTGACGGTCATGACGGTGTACCAGTCGGACTTGCCGCCGTTGGTGATCCAACACTTGGAGCCGTTGAGGATCCAGTCGTCCCCGTCGGCCTTCGCGCGGGTGCGCATGCTGGCGGCGTCGGAGCCGGCTTCGCGCTCGGACAGTGCGTACGACGCCATCGCGCCGCCTGCGAGCGAGGGCAGAACCTGCTTCTTTAGCTCCTCGGAGCCCTTGAGGATGAGGCCCATCGTGCCGAGCTTGTTGACGGCGGGAATCAGTGAGGACGAGCCGCAGACGCGGGCGACCTCTTCGATGACGATGCAGGCGGCAACCGAGTCGGCACCCTGACCGTCGTACTCCTCGGGAACATGCACGGCGTTGAAGCCGGACGCGTTGAGGGCATCGAGCGCCTCCTGCGGGAAGCGCGAGTCCTCGTCGACCTCCTTGGCGTACGGGGCGATCTCCTTCTCCGACAGGGCCCGGATCGCTGCGCGCAGCTCCTCGTGCTCCTCGGGTGACTGGTAGAGATCGAAGTCGGGATTTCCGGCCATGTCGGCCACGCTCCTCGCGATGTCGGGGGTACAGCACTGCCCAGAAAGGGCACTCAGTGCCAAGCTTCACCCCAGTGTACGACCGGACCGGCCTCGATTCAAGGGTGGGGCTCGCCAAGGCGGCACTGAGTGCCACCTTGGGTGGGCGTCACTCCGGAAGGTGGCGGGCCAACGCGTCGGCGACGGTGTTCACGGACGTGCCCCGCGGGAATGTCGCGACCACGACGTCTCCCGAGGACTGGGCGCGGACCTGCGCCAACGCTGCGCGCAAGTCGGTGACGGACGTCGGCAGGCCGTCGCGAATCATCCGTCGTAGAAAGTAGTTGTGGGTCGCGGTCACCGAGGCGGAGAACTGCAGGATCTCCAGATGAGGGTGGTCGGGAAGCGCCCGCTGCAGGTATTCGACGAAGAGACGGTCGTAGCGGAACACGGTGACGATCTCGCGATCGCGCAGGGCGGGAATTCGATGCACCACCTGATATCGCAGCCGCGACATCTCTTTCCAGTCCGAGAATCGCTCGTACACCAACTGTGCGGCATCGCAGACGGCCTGCCATGGGTCGCCGGTGTCGGCCGCGAGCAGAGCGCCGACCTGCTCGAGCAGGATCTCGTGATCGGCGAAGACGACGTCTTCCTTGGCGCGGAACTGCCGGAAGAACGTTCGACGCGAGATTCCGGCCGCCACCGCGATGTCGTCCACCGTCGTCGAGTCGTAGCCCTTGACCGAGAACAGATCCAGGGCCGCGGTGGCCACGGTCAGCCTGAAGTCGGTGGATTCCTCGGGTTCTCCGCGCATGCCAGTGAAGGTAGCGGAGTTTCGGCAGGGGCACTGAGGTCGTCCTTCTCGGTGGCTGATTGCTAGTGTTCGCAAGTAGCCTGCTTCGCAGTGCTCGGCGAAGCGGAAGGACGTCATGACCACGGATTCGAGTCGACCGCTGTACAGAATGAAGGCCGACTTCTTCAAGACGTTGGCTCATCCCGCGCGCATTCGAGTGCTGGAACTGTTGAGCGAACGCGAACACGCAGTGTCCGAGATGCTGCCCGAGGTGGGCATCGAGCCGGCAAATCTGTCGCAGCAGCTGTCGATTCTGCGTCGCGCGGGTCTCATCGAGGGCACTCGGGAGGGATTGTCGGTGTCGTACACGCTGACATCGCCCAAAGTGGCGGACCTCCTCGTGGTGGCCCGGGAGATATTGACCGGCGTGGTGGCCAACCAGGTGGAACTGCTGGACGGCGAGTCCGGATCGCGCACCTGAGCCGACCGTCGAGGGAGGTGTGCAGCATCTCTCCGCATCTGATTCATTACTTGCTAAACTTAGCAATCAACTGGATCAAGAACGATGAGCTTTCAGGAATCGTCGCATGTCCGAACCGACGAAACGCACCCGTACGAACGACGCCTTGAGGGCGGTATCCGCCCTTCTACCCCGCTGGAGCGAGTGGAAGCCCGCGCTACGCGCACCCGGTTCGGATCTTCTCGCCGGCCTCATCGTGGCGCTGGTGGCGCTGCCCCTCGCGCTCGGATTCGGAGTCAGCACCGGGCTGGGTGCAGCGGCGGGACTGACCACCGCCATCATCGCGGGAGTCGTGGCCGCGGTATTCGGTGGCTCACGGTTTCAGGTATCGGGTCCGACCGGTGCGATGACGGTGGTGCTGGTCCCGATCGTCGCCGAATACGGGCCGACGGGAGTGCTCGCGGTCGGGCTGCTGGCCGGCATCATTCTGTTGGTGCTCGCGGTAGCAGGAATCGGCCGAGCCGTGCGGTACATGCCCGCGCCCGTCATCGAAGGATTCACCGCGGGCATTGCCGTTGTCATTGCACTGCAACAGGTTCCGTCGGCGCTGGGCATTACGGACGCGGAAGGCGACAAGGTCTGGCAGTCCGCGTTCGATGCTGTCCGTTCGTTCGTCGCGCATGCAAGCATCCTCACCCCCGCTGTGGCGATCGCCGTCGCGATCGTCATGCTCGTCGGCGGCCGCCTGGCACCGAAGATCCCGTTCTCACTGGTCGCGGTTGCTGCCGCTACCGTGGCCACCCAGCTGCGATCTGGACATCGCCCGCATCGGCACCATTCCGTCGTCGTTGTCCGCCCCGAGCCTGGGCTTTTTCCACCTGGGTGACGTGACGGCGTTGCTGGTCCCGGCGTGTGCCGTCGCCGCTCTGGCTGCCCTGGAATCGTTGCTGTCCGCCACCGCCGCGGACTCGATGGGCGTCGGCGCTCGCCACAACCCCGACCGGGAGTTGGTCGGACAGGGCCTTGCGAACATCGCCGCACCCCTGTTCGGGGGCATCCCCGCCACAGGTGCCATCGCCCGGACTGCGGTCAACGTTCGATCCGGTGCCCGCACCAGGCTCGCGGCCCTCACCCACGCGGTGATCCTCGCCGCCATCATGTACTCCGCGGCGGGGTTGGTCGCCGATATCCCGCTTGCAGCCCTGGCCGGAGTGCTGCTCGCAACCACGGTGCGGATGGTCGAGACCGCGTCCATCCGGGCGATCACCCGCGCCGGCCGCGGGGATACCGTGGTGATGGCGGCCACCTTCCTCGTCACGGTGGTCCTCGATCTCGTGACGGCGGTGGCGGTCGGCGTCGGGTTCGCTGCCGTCCTGGCTCTCCGGGCCATTGCGCGATCGGCCACGGTCGAGCAGGTCCCGTTGAACACACTCGATGCGGTCTCGAAGGAAGAAGGCGACCTGCTGCGGGAACACATCGTCGCGTACCGCATCGACGGTGCGCTGTTTTTCGGTGCCGCGCACAGCTTCCTGCCCGAACTCGCCGACGTCTCGGACGTGAAGGTGGTGATCCTGCGCATGTCCCGAGTCACCACGATCGACGCCACCGGCGCAATTGTTCTCAAGGACACCATCACCGAACTCGAACACCGACACATCACCGTCCTGATCTCCGGTGCCAAGCCCGAGCATCTGCGTCCCCTCGCGGCCCTGGGTGTGTTCACCACCAGGGACGACGACGCTCGACACGTCTTCGACACCACCCCGCAGGCCATCGCCTGTGCACGCACGCTGGTGACCGAGGCGGCCACTCCCCGCGGGTAGGGTCGTAGGTCACACTTGCGTACGAAAGGACCAGCTCATCGTGGCTCTCGTTGCCGGAATCGACTCTTCCACCCAATCGTGCAAGGTTTTTGTTCGCGATGCCGACACAGGGGAGTTGGTGCGTCACGGCCGTGCCGGTCATCCCGACGGCACCGAGATCGACCCGCAGCGGTGGAAGGAAGCACTCGACGAGGCCGTCGACGCCGCCGGCGGGCTGGACGATGTCGCTGCGGTGTCGGTCGGCGCGCAACAACACGGCATGGTCTGCCTCGACGACAATGGATCCGTGGTCCGTAAAGCATTGCTGTGGAACGACACTCGGTCGGCCCAGGCGGCAGAAGATCTGATCGCGGAACTCGGCGAGAAGACCGGTGGCAACGGCGGTCAGGCCTGGGCCGACGCGGTCGGCGTGGTTCCGTTGGCCTCGATCACCGTCGCCAAGCTGCGGTGGCTCGCCGACAACGAGCCCGACAACGCCGATCGCGCTGCGGCGGTGTGCCTTCCACACGATTGGATCGGCTGGCAGCTCGGTGGTGCGTCGGGGCTCGACGCCTTGGCCACCGACCGCGGCGATGCGAGCGGCACCGGATACTTCTCGGCGGCCACGAACGAGTATCGAACGGATCTGTTGCAGCTGGGTTTTCGTGGCCGCAACCCATTGCTGCCCCGCGTGGCAGCGCCGAACGAGGCGATAGGCCACACTGCCGCCGGTGCGCTGATCGGCCCGGGTACCGGAGACAATGCCGCGGCGGCGCTTGCCCTCGATGCGCAGCCCGGTGATGTGGTGGTCTCGATCGGCACGTCCGGCGTCGTCTCGGCGGTGACCACCGCTGCCGCGGCCGACGGTTCGGGCCTGGTCGCCGGATTCGCCGACGCCACCGGGCGTCAGCTGCCGTTGGTGTGCACGCTCAACGCGGCTCGCGTCCTCGATGCGACGGCGCGAATGCTGGGCGTCGATCACGACGAGTTGTCGCGGTTGGCTCTGTCGACGACGAGCGACGGTGTGGTGATGGTGCCGTACTTCGAGGGCGAGCGGACGCCCAATCTCCCCGATGCGTCCGGAGCGATTCATGGACTGCGACTGAACAATTCGACTCCTGGCCACCTGGCTCGTGCTGCCGTCGAAGGACTGCTGTGCGGACTGGCCGACGGTATCGACTACCTGCGTGCACAGGGAGTGGACGTGCAGCGAGTACTGCTCATCGGCGGCGGTGCCAAGTCCGCGGCGCTCCGAGCCTTGGCCCCGGCAATTCTCGGGGTGCCGGTGGCCGTACCCGAGCCCGGTGAATACGTCGCCGACGGGGCAGCGCGCCAGGCAGCCTGGACTTTGGCCGGGACCAGTGAACCGCCGACCTGGGCGCAGGCCACCTCGAAGACATACGAGGCAGACCCCACGCCGGCGGTGCGAGAGCGCTACGTGCATGTGAGTGGAAACTCGTAGCAGGGGTCGAGTTTCCACTCAGTGATACTGGAGTCGTTCGTCGGGGTGGAAGGTATGACTCGTTTCCGCTCTGACGCCGATGGCTGTCTTTCATGTGATGTGTCG
>NZ_JBFBMD010000041.1:0-25403 GCF_040686915.1 Rhodococcus sp. NPDC077669
TCCCACATCTGTGGCTCTACCGGCCAGGACCCACTCCTGTCGGCAACCCACGCTTACATGCGGAGGGGCCCCAGCCAAGACCTCCATACCGTCTAGCGGTTCCAGTCTCCGAGGCCGTCGGATCCGCTGAGGGTGCCGCCGTCGGTGTTGACGACGATGACGGGGTCGCCCTTCTGGGCGTTCTCGAAGAACCACTTGCCGTCTTCGGTGCTGACGTTGAGGCAGCCGTGCGAGGAGTTGGAGTAGCCCTGCTGCGACTCGGACCACGGTGCGGCGTGGACGAAGATGCCGCTGTAGGAGATGCGCGTGGCGTACTCGACGTACGTGCGGTAGCCCTCGTCGGAATCCACCGGCACCCCGTAGGTGGAGGAGTCCATGTACATGTCGCGGAAGCGCTCGCCGACGATGTAGGTGCCGTTCGGGGTTTCGTGGCCGACCTTGCCCATGGAGGTGGGCATCGTGCGAACGACCTCGCCGTTGCGGGTGACGGTGATCTGCTTGGTGTTGTCGTCGGCCGTGGTGATGATCGAGTCGCCGGTGGAGAACTCGGCTTTCGCTCCGCCTGCTTCGACGGTCACCTGGGTGTGCGCCGGGTAGAACTCGTTGGGCAGCCACCGCACCTGGGTGTCGTTGATCCAGTAGAAGTGGCCTTCGACGGACGGGTTCGTGGTGACGCGGATGGCGCGTAGTGCGGCGTCGCGATCTCCGATGGCCTCGTCGAAGCGGATCGCGATGGGTTGCGCCACTCCGACGACCTCGCCGCCGGACGGGCTGATGCTGGGATCGGCGAAGTTCGCGGGTGCCAACGGGGCCACCCGCTGCTGCGGGGCGGGTGCCGGTGCCGCCGGGTCCGAGGATCCGGGCACGCCGGGGATCGACACGTCGGGGCCGCCCGGCCACAGCGGAGCCGCCTGGGCAGACCCGAATGCTGCAGAGGCTGCGAGCGCCGTACCTGCGAGAATTGCCCCGATGCGGGCGAACCTGCGTGTGCGAACCTGTGTTGCCATGTGACCCGACCATCCTTCGTACTGCGTCGTGATGCCCAGTAGCAGTGCTGCCGCGGGGCAACGCCCATTAACACATACCACCCGGACTTTTGCTAATCGGATATTGCCGAAAACGACGACGGAATCCACGGATACGAGTAGCTTCCCGCCACCCGAGCCCCTTCTTCGAGCCGTAGGTGTCGATCGTCTGCGAACGGGTATGTCGCATGCAACGTACTCCGTCCAGCCACCGGCGGTTCCGCAACGGGCTCGAGGCCCGGTGTCCGAAAGGGTGGCTCGTGACTGTCGATACCAGCACTCCAGTCCGTCGCATCGTCGTCGTCGTGCCCGCACACGACGAACAGGATCTGCTCGACGCCTGCTTGGATGCCCTGGCGAAGGCCGCACGTCGGGTCGCCGACGTCGCCCCGGTGACGGTATCCACGACGGTCGTTCTCGACGCGTGCACGGACGGTTCGGCGCGTGTCGCGGCGCGTCACCCGTCGGTCTCGGTCGTGACGGTGGCCCATCGCAACGTGGGAGCCGCGCGGGCGGCCGGATTCGCAGCGGACCTCAACGGCGGTCTGGGCCGCGCCGACACGTGGTACGCCACCACCGACGCCGACTCGACGGTGGGCGAGCAGTGGCTGGTGGGGCATCTGCGGCACGCCGCCGAGGGTGCCCGGGCCGTGGTCGGGACGGTGTCGGTGCGATTCGAGGACCACATCGTCGACAACGAAGCACTGCGCTCCTCCTATGACGCTCAGTACGTCGACGAGGCGGGCCATCCCCACGTCCACGGCGCCAACCTGGGTGTTGGCGCGACGGACTACTGGGCGGTCGGCGGGTTCGCGCCGCTCGCCACCGGCGAGGATCACGACCTGGTCCGTCGTCTGGAGCTCGGCGGCACCGTGTGCCGCAGGGTGTGTGACATTCCGGTCGATACTTCGGGCCGCCTGCGCGGCAGAGCCCCCGACGGTATGGCCGGCTTCCTTCGTTCTCTGGAGCCTTCTGCATGACCGACACCGGATTCGTCGACACCCCCGATCGCACCACCGATCTCGAGTCGGCGTTGCGCGCGCAGTTTCTCGCGTTCGAGGCGGATGGGCGGTTGGATCTGGCTCTCCCCGGCTCGGGAAACACAGACCACCGGTGGCAGTCGCTGGCTGCGCTGGGTCGGCACGACACCGTTCTGGGCCGCTGGGCCGAGGCACACACCGATGCGATCGCGATTCTGCACGAGCTCGACGGCCCGACGCCCGAGCGCGGCCAGATCTGGGGCGTGTGGGCTGCGGAACCCCCGGCTCCGATTCTCGAAGCGGTACGCAGCGATTCGGGGTGGCTCCTGTCCGGGACCAAGCCGTGGTGTTCGGGGGCGTCCGTCTGCACCCACGCACTCGTGACCGCTCGCGTCGACGGCGAGCCGCGATTGTTCGCAGTGGATCTGACGCATCCGGGTGCTGCCCCGGTGCCGAACACGTGGCATGCCGTCGGAATGCGCGAGAGCGACTCGGGCTCGGTGGCATTCGATCGTGTCCCCGCGGTCGTGGTCGGTGGTCCGACGGACTACCTGACCAGGCCGGGCTTCTGGCATGGCGCGATCGGAGTGTCGGCCGTCTGGTTCGGTAGCGCCTGCGCGGTGGCCGACACCCTGCATGCGGCCGTGCGCTCGCGCCCCGACCCACATCGCGCAGCTCACCTCGGTGCCATCGCATCGGCTCTCGGAGCCGCGTCGAGTGCCCTGACGACCGCGGCGGCCGAGGTCGACGCAGATCCGTTCGACCGCTCCGGCCGCGCTCGGATCCGTGCTCGCATCGTGCGCGCCGTCGTCGAGGATGCCGCAACGCAGTGCATCGACCGCGTCGGGCGAGCGCTCGGTGCCGGCCCGCTGTGCGCAGATGCGGAGCATGCTCGACGCGTTGCCGACCTCACCGTCTATCTGCGACAGAGCCACGCCGAACGCGACCTCGAAGCCCTCGGACACGACATCGCACAGGAAGACAACCCTTGGTAGAGAACGTATTCGACGCCGAAGTCGACCTCGGTACCGCCGAATCGGACTGGCTGTCCGCAGATTGGTCCATTCCCGGTCTGCACTGGAGCGACGTCGTCACCATGGTCGTCGTGGCACCCCATCCCGACGACGAAGTACTGGGCGTCGGCGGGTTGCTGTCGATGGCCGCAGCTGCGGGCGTCGACGTGCGGGTCGTCGCGGTCACCGACGGCGACGGTTCGCATCCGGGATCTCCGACGGTGTCGGCCGAGGACCTGCGCGCCCTGCGGCCCGTCGAGTCCGAGCGTGCCCTCGCCGAACTGGGCATCGTTCAGCCGCCGACGCGGCTGCAGTTCACCGACGGCGAGGTCGAAAAGCACGAGGACGCTCTGGCCCGCGCGCTGGTACCGCTGCTCGACGCCACTCCGGGTACCTGGTGCCTGACGCCGTGGCGCGGGGACGGCCACCCCGATCACGAAGCCACGGCGCGTGCCTGCCTCACCGCGGCCGCCGTCGTGGGGATACCGGTGGTGGAATATCCGATCTGGATGTGGCACTGGGCAACTCCCGAACACCGGGCGGTGCCGTGGTCACGCAGTCGCCGCATCGACCTGCCCGCGCACGCCGTCGAGGCGAAACGGGCGTCGATCGAGCGTTTCGAATCTCAGATTCGACCGCTGTCCGATCACCCGGCGGATCGCGCAGTGTTGCCACCGCACATCCTGACGCGGTTCCGACGTCCGTTCGAAGTCGTCTTCGCATGAGTAGGCTGTCCGCATGAGCTTGAGTCCGGAATACTTCCGCGATGTGTATGCCGCGCACGAGGATCCGTTCATGCTCGACAGCAAGTGGTACGAGCGTCGCAAGTATGCCCTCACCCTGGCATCGCTGCCCAAGCCGCACTATCGACGCGGCCTCGAACCCGGTTGCTCCATCGGTGTGCTCACCGAACAGCTCGCTGCCCGCTGCGAGCATCTGGTGTCGACCGACGTGATGCAGAGCGCACTGGATACGGCTCGCGCGCGCGTAGGCGAGAGTGCTGCAGTCGATTTCGCACTGTGGTCCCTCTCCGACGACGTATCTGCGTTACCGAATCCCCACGAGAAGTTCGATCTGATCGTCGTCAGCGAGGTGGGCTATTACCTCGACGACGACGACCTGGCGGCCGCCATGAGCCGCATCGTCGGGCAGCTGGAGGCCGGAGGCACACTGGTGGCCGCGCATTGGCGTCACGACGTGGACGACTATCCCATCTCGGGCGACCGGGTTCACGAGATCATCGCTGCCACAACCGGACTGGCTGCACTGAGCCGCTATCTGGACGAGGACGTGCGGATCGAGGTGTTCATCGCCACCGATGTTCCCGCCGTATCGGTTGCCAGCACCGACGGACTCGACGTGCGATGAGGCCCGAGGCTCCGGTCGCTATTCGGTGGACTTCGCCGCGTCGTCGACCAACTGCACGGCGAGATCGGCCAGTTTGACGTTGGTGTCCTGAGAGAGCTTGGCCAGCAACGCGAATGCCGCCTGCGAATTGAGGTTGTAGCGTTCCATCAGCATGCCCTTGGCCTGCCCGATCAGATCCCGGCTGGTCAGCGCGGCCCTGATCTGCTGTTCTTCCCGGGCGCTGGAGAACGCGATGGCCGCGTGCGCAGCGAACAACGAACCAATGGATTCGGCCTCGGCCGAGAACGCGCCGGTTCGCGTCGAATGCAGGTTGAGTGCGCCGAAGTTGAACCCTTCGACGTAGAGCTGAAAGCAGATCATGCTCTTGACCCCGAGCGCAGACGCTGCATCGGTGAACTGTGGCCAGCGGGTCTCGCTGTCCATGTCGTCGATACGGATGGTCGTCTGTTCGATCGCCGACTCGAGGCACGGCCCCTCGCCCAGCTGCTCCTGAATCTTGTCGCAGTGCCCGGCAATTTCTCCCGACAGAGCGGCGCTGTGCACGAACTTGCCCTGCATGACCGTCGTGATGGATGCGTACTCGGCATTGGGGACCTGAGCGACCGCGGCCTCGGTGATCATGGCCAGGACGCGATCGGGATCGGAATGCTGACGCCGCAGCTTCTCGGCCACCTCGGCCAGCCGGCGACTCAGCTGGAAGTCGGTAACCCGTGGGAGGGCGCCCGACGCGTTCAGTGTCTGCTCGCTGATGGTGGTCACCTCGTCCTACTGCTGCACTCTGCCCGCTACTACCCAGGGGCGTACCCGGTATCGGCGGATGCCGACAACACAGGATACGCCCCTGGGCGCTGAGCTCAACGACCGTAAGCGAGGCTCACAGAGCGCTGGGTGCCACCAGAGAGTGCACGAAGCCGATCTTCTTCACGACGGTCGCCGGCAGCACGAACGGGTACAGGTCCTGGTGACCCATCGATCGGTTGATCTGGTTGAGTGCCCACGACAACGGCAGCCACCAGTCGATGATCTGATCGAAGCCGACCTCGCCGGGCAGCGGGCTTTCGAGGGTCGATCCGGCCGGTGCCATCCCGAATGCCGCGGCCGTGTCGAGGGTGTCGCGGATGTGCAGGTAGTGGGCGAAGGTCTCGGCCCAGTCCTCGGCGGGGTGCATGGTGGCGTAGGACGAGACGTAGGTGTCCTCCCAGCCCTCCGGTGCGCCCTCGCTGTAGTGGCGATCGAGCGCATCCTGGTAGCTCGAATCCGGATCGCCGAACAGTTCCTCGAACGCCGCGCGGTGTTCACCGTCTCCGACCAGCACCATCTGGTAGTAATGGCCGATCTCGTGACGGAAGTGCCCGACCAGCGTGCGGTAGGGCTCCGACATCTCCACGCGGAGCTGCTCGCGGTGCACGTCGTCGCCCTCGGCGAGGTCCAGGGTGATCAGACCGTTGTTGTGCCCGGTCATCACCTGCTGGTTGGCGCTGGAGAGCAGATCGAACATCAGACCCGTGGACGCGTCCTCGTCCCGGCCGACGATCGGGAGGCCCAGCTCGGTGAGCTCGAGGATGACGCGACGCTTGTTGGTCTCCGCGTCCGCGTAGGCGGCCATCGCGTCCAGGTCGTCGTCGGCCGGGCGAGTCCGCGTCAGCCGGCAGGACAGGCAGAGGTCGTCGGAATCGGATGCGTCGACCAGCCAGTTGCAGCGCGCGGTGTTGAGATTGGCACACGTCTTCCAGACGGCACCGTCCACCTCGGCCTCGGAGATGCCGTCTTCCTTGTCCGGGAGCACCAGGAGGGCTCTGCTCGGCAGATGGAAGCCGAGTGCGCTCGAGCAGCTCAGACACAGTGAGTTCTCGAACGACAGCTTCTGTCCGCACTTGCGGCAGATGAAATCACGCATGGATGTTCCTTAGTGGCTGTCAGTTTCAGAAGACGACTGCACAATGTCAGAAGTGCACTGCACTAGCCAACTTTACCCACTGCTCGACCGCGCACAAGGCTAGGCGCAGAGCAAGCGCACGCTTAGAACATTACGAGCCCAACTGCTACGAGGTGGCAGATCGCTGCTAGCACAGTGGCAGCGTGAAAGAACTCATGGTGGCCAAATGTGTTGGGCCATGGGTTGGGCCATTTAGTCGCGTACAGGATTGCGCCCGCGCTATAGAGCATGCCGCTCACGAGAAGTAACAGGAACGGCGCATGGCCAACGTGCTCGATGAGCGTCGGCGCGACGGGGACTACGGCGCTGCCGAGAATCATGTACAGCGGCACGCCGACCCAACTCGGTGACTGCGGCCAGAGCATTTTGAGGGCGACGCCGCCGAGCGCGCCGAGCCAGACGACGATCAGCAGTGTGCGTCCGGTGTCGGAGGGGAGTCCGAGTACCACGAGCGGTGTGTAACTGCCGGCAATGAATAAAAAAATCATCGAATGGTCGGCGCGCTTCATCCATGTGCGGCTTGTCGTCGTGGCCCAGTGGATTCGATGGTATGCAGCGCTCACGCCGAACACCCCGCACACGGAGACGGCATACACGGCGCTTGCCACACCGGCGGTGCCGGACACCAGGCTGAACGCCACTGTGACGAGAATGATTGCGACCACGACCGCGACGCCGAACGCGTAGAGATGGATCCATCCGCGCATGCGAGGCTTGACCGGTAGCTCGTCGATGCCGAACATCGTCATTCGATGACCTCCGTCGCTGGGTAACCTACGTGACCGTAGGTTCACGTATTGTACCGATGAGTAGCTTTCGGCGTGAACCTCGCTGGATCGGTTCGCCGCCAGGTCATGTCGGGTTCGAAAGAAGCCCCGGAGGTCGGTCAGCAGCTTGTGGCGCGCGGGGTCGGGCGTCGAGCACGTCGAGCACGTCGACCACACGCGAGCGATCGTGACCCATGTACGGCTCCGGCAAGGGCGAACCGTGGTCGATGTGGAGCATGCGGATCGAGGGCCTCTTGGTAGGACTATGGACTGGGTAGTGGGCAGTGGGCAGTGGCGGATATCGACGTAGTCGTCTGAATGCAGCAGTGAATCACCAACTCGGTCGACGGTCGACCAGCGAGACACAAGAGCGACAACGGAGACGGTGTCGCTCTTAGACAACGTCTCGCGCCGCCGCGAGTGACGTCGGCCTGCGCCTAGGCTTCCCTGTCGTTACCTCATCCAGCGACTCACAGCCGAGCACGTCCGATTGCTGAACTCGCTCGTGCAAGGTGAGTCGTCGAGGTCAAGCACGCGAGGCCCGGCGCAGGACGGCGCTGACTTCGTCCGGCTGCTCGACGTTCGGCGAATGACCAGCGTTGTCTATGAGGACTGTGTGAGCACCGGCAGTGGAATACCGCGCCAGCGTCGGTTCCCAATCGTAGAATTTGTCGCCGCGACCGTGAATCACCGTTACCGGTTTGTCGATGGTCCGGACAAGGGAGTCGAGTGGCTTGTTCTGCAGGCGTCGGCGGCGATCGATCAACACGGTTCGATACATGGCCGCGCTTGTGGCTGTGAAGTCGTGGAACGATTGTTGTGGGTTGTTGAATCCCGTGCGGGCGTCGAAGCCGTCGGCGAATGCGTGGTGCCCGATCCGGGATACGAGCGCAGGGACCGCGCACACACGTGCAAGTTGCGCGAACCATCGGATGGTCATGACCGCGTTCCCGGCGGGAAAGTGGCCGGATTCCAGGTCGGGGGCCTGGTTGATCAGGACCACCCGAGTGATGCGGGACGACGATTCAGCCGCTTCCAGTGCGACGTCACTGCCGAAGGAGTGCCCCACGATTGTGGCGTCCGTCAGGCCGAGAGCCTCGAGAATGTCGATCACCGCCCGTGCTTGGAAGTTCGCGTCGAGAAATCGATCTCCACCCGTGCAGCCGTGTCCGAACAGATCCACTCGAATGAGGCGGTAGTCGGACGCGAGAGAGGCCACGACGCGGTCGAACCAGTGAACGGATCCGGCGAATCCATGGATCAGAACGATTGCCGGTCCGTGAGTCGGCCCGTCGACTCGAGCGTGCATCGGACCCATGGTCGTCAAAAACATCCGGCCGGAAACTTGACGCGCTCTCACATGACCTCCGTTGTAAATTCGTTCAGTACTGCGCCTGCCGATTAGTTCACGTCCAGGCGGCCGGGCGATCGTAAAAAGTGTCGGAACGCGCTGTCCGACTGGACTGCCGCGCCTTGTTCGACGGCACTTGCCCGGCCCGGGATGGCAGGCGAACGGATTGCAATTAGTCCGGGTCCGCAAGCTCACGCATCGACACGTCAGCGGCAACTCCTCTGCAGCGGTGCAGGTCGTTGCGGCGGCTTGTCAGCGCGATGCGTGTTGTTGAGGTGCCAGTGAGTTTCCGGGGGCGATGCGCCCGCAATTCGTCGGTGCCGGCTTGTCGGAGAAGCGGTCGATCAGCCATTCGACGGCACCCGGGAGCCACAGTGCGGCTCCAGGAATGTGGCTGATGGTGTCGTATTCGTCGTACTGCACGGTCACACCTGCGTCGCAGTACTTGTTCATCAAGGCGCGGACGTCGCCGGCGACCATGATGCCGTCGCCGGGGCCGGTGCCTACCGGGCCCGGTTGGGTGCCTTCGAGAATCCCGTTCGATGCCTGCGCGACGAACATCGGGACGGTGGGGACGGGGGCTTGGCCCATGTTGATCTTGTTGACCACGTCGACGTACTCGGGGACGGTGTTCGGATCGGTGTATTCCGGCTTGACCAGGTCGGTCCACCGCAATCCGGGGTACTGCAGAAGGACGTTGAGGATGGAAGCATCGTTGAGCTTTGCCATGATCTCGCGGCCGTAGTCGTTGATGTACGGGTCGAAGTCGATACCGTATGCACGTCCGATGCCGACGATGGCCATTCCGACCACTCCGCCCCAGCTGATGCTGCCGCTGGCGTATCGAAGATTGTTCGCTGGGTTGACCAGCAAGCCGCCCTGGGCTGCGCCGAGCAAGTTGTCCGCGATTTCGGGTGCGTAGTCGGCCGCCATGATCGACGCCCAATTAGTGGCGATGGCGCCACCCGAGTATCCGAGCAGTCCGATACGGGAATTGTCGGTGACGCCGCTGCCCGGCACCTGTTGGGCGGCTCGCAACGAGTCCAGAGTCATCATTCCGTATTCGGGCCCTGCTGCGAAGTCTGCTGTGGGGCCTTGGGTATCGGCGAGGACGACGGTGTAACCGAGAGCCAGAAAGGGTGCGATGACAGCGCCCTCCCCGGATGCGGCAGCGCCGCCGACGTCTACGTTCCGCCCGCTCGGTGTCAGCGACAGCAGGGGCGTGTTGCCGGCGATAGCTCGGGATGGGCCGTCGTCGGGGTTGAGTGAGTCGTATGCCGATTGGTAGGAGATGACCTTGTCGGGTTGGGCGTTCGGGGGCCGCAGCACCGAGGTGACGTTGGCGGACGGTCGCCCCTGCGCATCGGTGGACCGATACAGGATCTGCATTGCATCAAGAGGCGTAGCTACGTTGAGCAGGTGGTACGGGAGAGTGCGCACACCGAGTACGGAGCCGGGCGGGTAACTCTCGAGTGGGGCCGCACCGGTGTAGCGGAAGAATGCATCATCGACCGGCTGCGCGGACACCGCCGCTGCGCCGTGGGTGAGGGCGGCGGCGGCGAGGCTGACGATCAGGAGCGAACGAGTTCTGCGGAGCACGGTGTCACCTGTCTGTTGAGCTGGTAGTGGACGGCGCACTGCGTTGTCGTGGCCGGGGAGGGTTGTCGAACACACGATGCGGTTCGCGTGCGCCGCTGGATCTATCGAGTGGCCCACGGGTCCGTTCGCCGCCACAGGGTGGGTAGTTCGACGAGGTGTACACCGTCACGCCGGGCGCAATCGGACAGTGTCCTCAACGAGGCGTCGAGGTCATCGAACGTGTACGGAAGCGCCCGCAGTGGTGCGGTCAAGGGTCTGAAGAAGTCGTCCCAGTGGGTGAGGACCACAGTGTGTGCGCCCACTGCTGCGACCGTCTCGGACCAGTATTTTTCGATGAAGTTGCGAGACTGGTGACCGAGTTGCCCGACGGCCAGGTATGCGACGTCGGCTGTGCGACCCGCGAGCATGTTCGACCGGAAGCCTGCACTGCTGTGCACGAGCGCGGTCTGACCGCTTCTGTTGTGGGCGACGAGGATCGACCATGCCGCACCGCACTTGTACGCTTTGACCCGAACGGGTTGAGCGAGAGCGCGACCGACCGTCCCGCGCATCCGGTTCGGGGCCGAGTGCTCTGATTCGACGAACGTCAGAGTGTAATGCCCCAGCTCCAGTTCATCGCCTGGTTGAGCCGTGGCGATCCGGCTCGGATGTAGCTCGGCTCCGCGACCGATCAGTGCGGTCGATTCATCCCCGACGAGCACCGCGCCGGTGCGTTGCGCGACGTGGGCCGAATCGAGAGCGTGGTCGTAGTGGCAATGTGCGCAGACCACCGCATCGAGAGTGTCGATACCTGCTCGTTTGAGGGCGTAGTCGACCCGAGCGGGGTCCGTTCGCAGCGGTGTCAGCAGCGTCCGCGTCATCGATGGGCGGGAGAAGAATCCGTCGGTCAGGATGGCTGACTCGCCGTCGTCGAAGAGCAGGGTGGTGACGCCGAGGAATGACACGGTGACCGCAGAGTCGGGCGACGACGATGCTGCCGGGGCCATTGCCTCGTGTGCGCGCAGGTTGGGTCGACCCCATCGCAGTCGCATCGTCATGCCTGCTTGGCGAGGGCTCGGCCGGCTTGCCGTCCGCTGAAGATACAGCCGCCGAGAAAGGTGCCTTCGAGGGAGCGGTAGCCGTGTACACCGCCGCCGCCGAAGCCGGCGATTTCCCCTGCTGCCCACAATCCCGGCACTGCCGTACCGCCGGTACTCAACACGCGCCCATCGAGGTCGGTTTGTATGCCGCCCAGTGTTTTTCGGGTGATGATGTTAAGTCGCACCGCGATCAACGGCCCGGACTTGGGGTCGAGGATCTTGTGCAGGGACGCTGTTCGCGCGAGTCGTTCACCACGCGAGCGACGCGAGTTGTGGATTGCAGATATCTGCAAATCCTTGGTGAACGGGTTCTCGGTTTCGCGGTCGCGGGCCACGATCTGACGTTCCAGCTCGACTCGGTCGATCAGATCGTCCCCGGTAATCTTGTTCATCCCGTCGACGAGTTCGGCGAGGGTATCGGCGACGACGAAGTCCTCACCGTGCTTCTTGAACGCCTCCACCGGTCCACTTGCGCCCGGCAGGACCCGCCCGAGCACCAACTTGAGGTTTTTGCCGGTGATGTCAGGGTTCTGCTCAGATCCCGACAGGGCGAACTCTTTCTCGATGATCTTCTGGGTGAGCACGAACCACGAGTAGTCGAATCCACTGTCCTGAATGGCTTTCAAGGTTCCGAGGGTGTCGAATCCTGGGAAGTTCGGTACGGGAAACCGCTGGCCGCGGGCATCGAACCACATTGACGACGGACCGGGAATGATCCGAATCCCGTGATTTTTCCAGATGGAATCCCAATTCTTGATGCCCTCGGTGTAGTGCCACATTCGGTCCTTGTTGACCAGGCGCCCACCGGAGCGTTCGGTGATGCCGAGCATGCGGCCGTCGACGTGCTCGGGGACTCCGGAAATCATCGACGCCGGGGCCGCACCGAGCCGCGCAGGCCAGTTCTCCCGCACCAGATCGTGATTTCCGCCGATACCACCCGCAGTGACCAGCACCGCTCCTGCATGTAGTTCGAAATCGTCGACTTCGGCGCGGCTGCTGCCTGCGCCGCGCTCGGATGCGCTGGGTTCGAGAATTGCGCCCCGGACTCCGTCGACGACGCCATTGGTCGTAGTCAACTCGTCGACGCGGTGACGGAACCCGAACTGCACCACACCCTTGTCTGCGGCCTCGCGAACACGTTTCTCGAAAGGCGCGAGGACACCGGGACCGGTTCCCCAGGTCAGGTGGAATCGTGGAACCGAATTACCATGACCCTCGGCCAAATAACCTCCGCGCTCGGCCCAGCCCACGATCGGAACCCACCGCACGCCTTGGGCGTGCAGCCAGGATCGTTTCTCGCCCGCCGCGAAGTCCACATACGCCCGTGCCCACTGGCCGCCCCAATAGTCTTCACCAGCGGGATCGTCGATACCGCGATCGAACGTGGCACTGCCCATCCAGTCCTGCCACGCCAACTCCGCGGAGTCCTTGATACCCATTCGCCGCTGCTCGGGGGTATCGACCATGAACAGACCTCCGAGGGACCAAAATGCCTGCCCCCCCAGGTTCTGCTCGGGCTCTTGATCGAGTAGCAACACCCGCTTGCCTGCATCGGCTAGTTCCGCTGTCGCCACCAGGCCTGCCAGTCCTGCTCCGACCACGATTACATCGGCGTCCATCATCTGCGTTCTTGTCCTTCTCACGGTCCTGGGATGCGAGTCAGGCAACAACTCGGCTACAACGTTTCGTCCACTACGGGTTGCCCAGCTCGCGCGCAGGCTTCACTCGAAGCCCTCGCCCGTGGGCGTGGTGCTGCGAGCGGCGACCCCGTTCGATACAGTAACGCATTCAATACATGAACGTACGGAAAACAGAGATGCATCGCGTTCGCTACGCTGCCTACATGGCCCTCACCACCGGACCGGTGAAACGACGGCGACCTCAGACCCGCCAGCGGCTACTCGATGCCGCATTGGAGGTGTATGCGGAACGAGGATTCGGTAACAGCAGTGTCGAACATGTGTGCGAGCGCGCTGGCTTCACCCGGGGTGCTTTCTATTCCAATTTCACCTCCCTGGAGGAGCTGTTCCTTGCGATGTGGGAGCAGCGGTCGACTCAAATGCTGGCCGACGTCGAGGCGTTGCTCTCCTCCCCCGGTAAGCAACCACGGGTCGACTCACTAGGCGACATCGTCGAATGCGTTTTAGCGGTGGTGCCAATTGACGACAAGTGGTATCGGGTCAACGCCGAGTTCACCGCCCACGCGCTGCGCAACCCCTCACTCAAACGGGTGATTATCGCGCGGGAGCAAGGGATTCTCGCCACACTGATGCCATTACTCGACCAGTTACTCGACCAGCTCGGGCTCGTGATCACCGACCGAGCGGCGTTGGGACCAGCTTTGGTCGCTGCACACGACGGCACCCTGGTGCAGTGTCTGATCGAAGACGATGCCAAGGCGGCCTGCGTGCGGCGTGCAGAGTTGTTCACCGTACTGGTCGGGCATTACACAGCCCAGGTTCAAGAGGAATAAGTCGGTCAGCGTTTCTGTGGCCGAAAACCGTGCTGCGCGTCCAGAACACACAGATTGTGGACGTCGTTTCACTGCAACTGCAGTCGGCCGTGGTGATGAGAGGCACCACAGCGGGGGCTCCACCTTCGGGTCGACGTATTCGAAGATGAGGGGAGAACGATCGCGGCCAAAACGGACCTGAGATCGGTCGATTCGGCGATTATGCTGAGCAATACGCCGCAGGCACGTACCGTGGCCCCTGCCTCGCACCCGATCAGGGTCCGGCATTCCAGTTCCGACCAGGAACAGCCATTCCACAACAGCCGCGCCGCGCCCCGCCCCGCCGAGGGCGGCCACGCAGCGGGCCGCATACCGAACAAGGACACACAGTGATCATTCGAATTGTGCGGACGTCGAACGTAAGTCGCCGCCTCATGATATTCGGCCTAACGATACTCATGGCACTTGCCTCGACCGCGCTGTGGGGGACCGCCCATGCCGGTGCCGATGCGCCGCCGCCGGAATTCTACGTTCCGCCTGCAGGTTTCGAAGACTCAGCGCCCGGAACAGTGCTCCGATCCAGAGCAACCCCGGTCGCCCTGTTCGGACTCCCCGTACCGGTGGGGGTCACGGCGTGGCAGCTTCTGTACCGCACCACCGACGAACAGGGGGCACCCAGCACCACGGTCACCACCGTCCTGGCTCCGCCCGAAGGGACCTCGACGCATCGACTGTTGTCCTACCAGGTGTTCGAGGACGCCACCGCACCGCAGTGTGCACCGTCGAGGAACCTGTCCACTAACCCCGCCCTGGACGGGGTCACGGCGATCTCGGCGGGCCTCGCCCTGGTGCAGTCCGCTCTGTATCGGGGCTGGACGGTGTCGATACCCGACCACGGCGGGCCACTGTCCGAATTCGGAGCCGCGGTCGAGCCGGGTCGTGCAGTGCTCGACGGTATTCGAGCAGCGCGGGACTTCGCCCCACTGGGTCTCCCCGAATCGGTACCCGTGGGCGCCGCCGGATACTCCGGCGGCGCGCTCGCCACAGGATGGGCCACTGAGGAACACGCGACGTACGCCCCGGAGATCAACCTCGTCGGCGCAGCAATGGGCGGTACACCAGTCGATCTCGCCGAATCGCCGTACAACCTCGACGGTTCCGCCCAGGCAGGAACGGGACTGTTCATCGTCTCCGGACTTCGCAACACCTACCCCGATCTGAAAGCACGACTGGACCCGTACCTCACACCGCTGGGCCGCACGACCCTCGATGCCATGGCCACTGCATGCTCGACATCGAACCAGCTCACGAACATCGCCCGACAGTACGACACCTTGTTCACCGAACCTTTCGCATCGGTGTGGGGCAAACCTGAGATTCGCACCGTACTGGACCGCGCCCGCCTCGGTACCACGGCCACTGATGTCCCCCGTCTGCTCTATCACAGCGTGAACGACGAAGCGGTACCCGTGACCGACCTCGACTCGTACGTGCGCGCCGAGTGCGAACGCAGTGCGCGTCTGACCGTCCGACGAGAAGAGCTGGGGCTGCATCTCACCACCGCCGTGTCCGGGCTCGCGCTGAGCATGGACTGGCTCGACACCGTGTCGAGCGAACCCGCACCCGAGCGACCGTATTGCGACATCAGCACTGTTCCCAGTTTCGTGGGAGCTGACCCGGCCGCGACTGTGCAAAGCGTCGACGAGACCGTGCGGAGCCTGCTAGGACTTCCCCGAAAGTGAGCAGACGCCGTACGGCGGTGACGACGATTGGCGCGCTACATCTTCTGCACTGAGAATGCCGGAAGACGACTGCACCGGAGGTCAAACCCCAGAAAAATCATGACGCCCACGTCTGAAATCGATAGGCAGTCCGCGCCGTCACCACCGCAACCCGGGCGCACTGGCATCATTGAGACTGGACGCCTTCGCCCCGTGTCATGTCCGCGAAGCCCTCCCATGAACATGCACAGCAGGCAGCGTAGTCATTGGTAACCTGTTCGTGGTTGGACAGAGTGCGCCGGACCCTTTCTGCGGTGCATTTATTGCCGCAGGCCGGGCATCGTCTCCAGAAGTCGCTGGTTGGAATCGTCCAGTACTCGAGCACGGCACTTCACCTCCACTGTCAATCAAAACGTTTGCGTACAGCAGTACGGCTCATGCTCAGCCGCTGGCAGGCGCGCTGATGTGGGCCTCGAATGCTGCGAACCGGAGGCGTGCGGCCACTCAGGCCCGATCGGCGAGCCAAAGAACGTGCCACACGAGCCGGAAGATTCGACGGGTCGGCGGCGCGCACGACCCCCGAAACGACGGGCCCGTCGGCCGAGGTGTGACAACGGGGCCCGTCGATTCGGGTGCGCTCTCGATGCTTGCTACTCGACTACCTCCGAACGCGCCGCTTCCCGCTCGATATCTTCCTGCTCGCGTTCGCGAATTGTTTTGTCTGCGTTGCCTTTGTTGTAGGTGAAGTAGATGACCACACCGATTGCCATCCAGATCACGAACCGCAGCCAGGTCTCGACGGACAGGTTGACCATCAACCACAGGCACGCGATGACAGCAACGATAGGAATCCACGGCATCAGCGGTACTTTGAACCCGCGCTTCAAGTCGGGGCGGGTTCGCCGGAGGACGATGACGCCGATCGAGACCAGCACGAAGGCGAACAGCGTTCCGATGTTGACCATCTCTTCGAGTACGCCGATCGGGAAGAACGCGGACAGAACTGCGATAACGAATCCCACGATCAGCGTGATGCGTAGCGGCGTGCCGCGCTTGCCGGTACGGGCCAGACTGCGGGGCGCCAAGCCGTCGCGCGACATCGCGAACAACACGCGAGTCTGGCCCAGCATCATCACCATCACCACGGTCGTCAGGCCGGCCAGTGCGCCGAACGAAATGACGTTCTTCACCCACGTCAAGCCGTTCAGCTCGAACGCCGTCGCCAATGTGGAGTCGTCTCCGGCCAGTTCGGTGTAGTTCACCATTCCGGTCAGCACGAGGGTGACGGCGACGTAGAGGACCGTCACGATCGCCAGCGAGCCCAGGATCGCGCGGGGTAGAGCCTTTTGCGGCTCCTTGGTTTCTTCGGCCGTGGTCGCCACGACATCGAACCCGATGAACGCGAAGAACACCAGGCTCGCTGCGGCTAGGAGGCCGTACCACCCGAATGTGCTGCCGCCTGCACCTGTAACGAAGGAAAAGAGCGACTGGTGAACGCCTTCCGTCGTCGTCCCCCCCTCAGCGGGCGGAATATACGGGGAGTAGTTCTCGGCTTTGATGTAGAACGCGCCGACGACGACGACCAGTATCACTACCGCGACCTTGATGGCGGTGATGATCAGCGACACGCGGGAGGACAGTTTGGTACCGCTGGCCAGAAGGCCGGTGATGATGACGACGATGAGTAAGGCACCCCAGTCGATGTCGACACCACCGATCGTCACGATCGGCGACGCGGAGCCGAGAACTTCACCGAGATACAACGACCAACCCTTCGCCACGACGGACGACGCGAGGGCGAACTCCAGAATGAGATCCCATCCGATGATCCAGGCGACGAACTCACCGAATGTCGCGTAGGAGAACGTGTATGCGCTGCCGGCCACCGGAACGGTGGAAGCGAACTCGGCATAGCACAACGCGGCGAGTCCGCACGCTATCGCGGCAAGGACGAATGCGAGAGATACCGACGGACCCGCCACGTTGCCTGCGGTTCTCGCGGTGAGCGTGAAAATGCCCGCTCCGACGACCACGGCTACGCCGAACACCGTGAGGTCCCAGGACGACAGGTCCTTGCGGAGCTTGGTGTCGGGTTCGTCGGTCTCCCGAATGGACTGCTCGAC
Organism: Rhodococcus sp. NPDC077669; assembly: GCF_040686915.1. NCBI lineage: Bacteria > Bacillati > Actinomycetota > Actinomycetes > Mycobacteriales > Nocardiaceae > Rhodococcus > Rhodococcus sp. NPDC077669. The sequence goes on from NZ_JBFBMD010000041.1 coordinate 17,415, forward strand.
CGATTTGGTTCGAAAGATCCCGGTCTTTCGGGCATAGCTCGAAGAACGCTTCTCATCCACTGTTGTGTTCTACCTGTCGACTTCGAGTTGTTCGAGCACCTGGTCCACGCGGGTCTCGCACGGCATCCACTCGAACTGTGTTGGTAATCACATTCTATCCGACTTCCGTTCTGATGCAATGCTTTTCGAAGAAACCAATAGATTTCAGCGGGCGGCGAGGCGCTCCTGGACGATGCTGTGCGCAGCATGACCCGCCAGCACTCCCTGATCGCGCTGGCGACGCAGAATTTCGGCGACCGTCGACCCGACACGTTCGACCCGGGCCGTGATCTCGGAGCGCGAGCTACCGTCGATCTCGCCCGCTACCTGAATGAGACCACCGCTGTTCGCGACGTAGTCGGGAACCCACACGACCCCACGCTGACGCAGTGTCTCCTCGACGCCTGGCTGTATGAGTTGGTTGTTCGCTGCGCCGCATACGATTACAGCGTTCAGGGCGCGGACACTCTCGTCCGTCAGCGTCGCTCCCATCGCACAGGGTGCGTAGATCTCGATATCGGTGTCGATGACCCGATCGGCGATCCGCACGTCGGTGAATTCTGCTTGCACATGCTGCAGCACAGCGGCATTCACGTCGGTCGCAGTGACGGTCGCACCGGCCTCGACCAGTAGCTTGATGAGGTTGTAGCCGACCTTCCCGGTGCCTTCGACGCCCACGCGGCGGCCCCCGAGATCCGTCGATCCCCAGTTGGCCTGGGCGGCCGCACGCATGGAATGAAACACACCGAGTGCGGTCAACGGTGCGCTGTCGCCCGATCCCCCCGCTGCCGTCGTCCGAGACACCACGTGATCGGTCGAGCGTCCGATGACATCCATATCGTCGGAGGTGGTTCCCACATCACCTGCCGTGATGTACCGGCCGCCGAGCGTCTCGACGAATCGGCCGTACGCTTCGAGCAGCTCGGGCGTCTTGACGGTCGCGGGGTCGCCGATGATGACTGCTTTGCCGCCGCCGAGATGAAGGCCGGCAGCAGCCGCCTTGTACGTCATGCCGCGCGAGAGCCGCAGCACATCGGTCAGAGCCGACTGCTCGTCCCGGTACGGGAAGAACCTCGTCCCACCCAGGGCATTGCCGAGTGCCGTCGAGTGAATGGCAATGATGGCCTTCAAGCCGGTTGCGGCGTCCTGACAGAACACCACCTGCTCGTGCGGCGAATCGTCGGCGAAATCGGGACGACCGAATACTCCCGTCGATCCGAAGGTATTCGTGCGGTGATCGTCGATCAGTGTCATGATTCCTGTCCTGTGTCGGTGTACTAGCGGGTCGTCGGGAGAGCTGTTGTATCGATGGACAATTCGGTGAGGCGGGCGCGGTAACGATCGACGTTCCCGAGCTTGACGTCCTCGTAGCCGCGCACGATGTCCGCTGCCACCGCGGCCTGGGTTGCCGCGTCGTAGTTCTGTTCGGTGAGATGATCGGCGGCGTCGAGCACCATCGACTCGTAGTGGTCGATCAGTGCTCGTTCCAGCCGCCGAACGTGTGCGTACCCGAACGGGTCGAAGACCGTGCCGCGCAGCTTCTTCCCCTTGGCGAGAACGCGCATGGGTAGATGCAGGTTGGGGCCGAGCCCGATCTTCTTGGTGCGTCCAAGGGCCTTCAGCGCAGGTGGATGCAGCTTGTAGGTGAGCTTCTCTCCCCCGGGCACCTCCGACGACACCGACGCGAGGAACGCCGGGTCGGTCAGCAGCCGGGCCACCTCGTACTCGTCCTTGTAGGCCATGAACTTGAACAATCCCTGTGCCACGGCCTCGCTGAACTCGGTGCGGTCACCGACCGTGCGCTCCTTGGCCCATACCTGCTCGACGACGGCCAGATACCTGGAGGCAATTTTCTCGCTCTGGTAGGCGACGAGCTCGCCGGCGCGGCGCTCGACGAGTTCGCGAACCACACCGTCGACAGTGATCGAGTTCAGTAGCCGCTCCGGCGCCGGTGTGATCGTCCGAGTGGCCAGGGGAGCCGCCTGCGTCATCGCGGCTCGGAACGCTGCAGGATCGTCGGCGGCGACGCGACCCCAACGGAACGCAGCGTGGTTCGCCTGCACCGCAACACCGTTGATCGCAATGGCTTCTTCGATAGCGTCGGCCGGGATCGGCAGTCCGCCGACCTGGTAGGCCGCTCCGACGAGGAGGAAGTTCGCTGCGGCGGTATTGCCGAACAGCGTCTCCGCAGCCGCCAGCGCATCGAAGCTCACGAGCTGCTTGGACAGCACGTCCAGTCGGTCGAGCAGACCGCTCTCGTCCGGGTACGAGACGGACGGGTCGTAGACCATCTCGCCCGTCGCCGTCCGGCTGGTCGATGCAACCGTGACCGTCCGTGCGGGATCGGCGACGCCTGCGTTCTTGCCATCGGCCGCGGTGAGCAGATCGAACGCCAGGATGCAGTCCGCCGAGGCGGGGCTGATGCGATTGGACGGTTCGGCGCGGTGTGGACTCAGTCGCAGGTGCGAGGTGACCGGACCTGCCTTCTGGCTCAACCCGGTCTGGTCCAGCCCCTCGACGTGCAGACCCGAGCGCAAGCCTGCCATGCCCAGCACCTGGTTGACGGTGACGATGCCGGTCCCGCCGATGCCGGCGAGGAAGATGTTGTGCGTCGCCTCGACTGTCGGGAGCACGACGTCCGATACCGACGGCGGCTGTGCCACAGCCTTCTTCACCGTCGCCACCGGCGACTCGGGGAGCTCGACGGTGACGAACGACGGGCAATCGCCATCGAGGCAGGAGTAGTCGGTGTTGCAACTGCCCTGATCGATACGGGTCTTGCGGCCGAACTCGGTGTCGACGGGTTGCACCGAGAGGCAGTTGCTCTTGACACCGCAGTCGCCGCAGCCCTCACACACGGCCTCGTTGATCACCACGCGCGTCCGTCGCGCCGGCAACGTGCCCCGCTTGCGTTTACGACGCGCCTCCGCGGCGCACTGCTGGTCGTAGATCAGGACGGTGACACCCGTGGTGTCCCGCAGGAGCCGTTGCGCCTCGTCGAGCCGGTCCCGATCCCACAGCACGGTCCCGACGGAGAACGACGCACCCCGGTGGCGCTCGGGTTCGTCGGCGCAGACGATGATCTTCGCGACGCCCTCGGCGGCGAGTTTGTGGGTCAGGTCGGGCACGCTCAGACCCGCCTCCGCGTCCTGAGCGCCGGTCATGGCGACGGCGGAGTTGAACAAGATCTTGTAGGTGATGTTCACCCCGGCGGCGATGCAGGCCTGCACAGCAAGCTGCCCGGAGTGGAAATACGTTCCGTCACCGACATTCTGAAAGATGTGCCCGACGTCGGTGAACGGGGATTGTCCGATCCACTGCGCCCCTTCGCCGCCCATCTGCGTCAGACCTGTCACCTGAGAGTCGGTACGCGAAGACATCGTGACCAAGGTGTGGCAACCGATTCCGCCGCCTGCCAGGGAGCCTTCCGGAACAGCCGTCGATCGGTTGTGCGGGCACCCCGAACAAAAGTACGGGGTCCGCTTCGAAGACAGAACGGTCAGCTCGAGCGGCGGCGGCGGTGGAACGATGATCTCCACACGACCGGACAGCAGCGTGCGCAACGGCTTTCGCAGCCGCGCAGCGGTCAGCTCCCCGTCCGCGGGGATCAATACGGTGCCGGAGGACGCGCGTTTGCCGACGACTGCCGGGGCATGGCCTGAGCCGTACAGCGCATCCTTGACCTGTGCCTCGACGAAGGACGTCTTGTCCTCGACGACGAGCACGGTCTCGACGCCACGTGCGAGCTGCCGGACTTTCGCCGAACCCAGCGGGTACGGCATTCCGACACGCAGAATGCGGATCCCGGCGTCGACGAGCTTGTCGTCGTCGAGACCAAGTTCGCGCAGGGCCTGTCGAACCGAATCGTAGGCGGTTCCCACGGCAACGATGCCCAGCCACGCGTTGTCCGGATCGATCTCGATCGAGTCGACGTCGTTGGCGGCGTTGAATGCTTCGACCATCGCCCACCGCGGGCCGTAGAGGTCGGCTTCTGCGAGAACGCTGTCCGGCGGCGGACCGGGAACACGTTGACGGTAGGTCCACGGCCGCCCTTCCCACTCGATCGACGGGGAGACGATCTCGAAGTCGGAGAAGTTGCGATCGAGCGTCCACAACCCGTCGGCGACGTCGGCGTTGATCTTCATGGCCGACCAGCAACCGGACAGCCGGGACAGGGCGACGCCGTACAACCCGAAGGCGATGATCTCTTCGGCGTTGCGCGGGAAAAAGATCGGCATGGACAGTGCAGCGAGCGAGCGTTCACTGGCAGCGGGGACGGTCGACGACTTGGCCGCCGGGTCGTCGCCCACCAGTACCAACGCACCTCCGGCCGGGTGTGCGCCGTACATCGCGCCGTGGCGCAGTGCGTCGCTGGCGCGGTCGAGGCCAGGGCCTTTGCCGTACCAGACGCCGACGACGCCGTCGTGGGTCGCGGTTCCGCTGGGGAGCTCGAGTTGGCTGCCCCACACCGACGTCGCGGCGAGCTCTTCGTTCATGCCGGGTACGAGCCGGACGTCGTGGACCGAGCCGAGCTCGGGGATGCCGGCGAGCAGTCGATCCAGGCCGGCCAGCGGACTGCCCTGGTAGCCGGAGACGAACGTCGCTACCTTGCGGCCGGCCCGCTGGTCGCGGGCGTGCTGCTCCACCAGCTGCCGGGCGATGGCCTGAACACCGGTCATGAGTGTGGGCCCGGAATCGGTCCGGTAGCGATCCGTGGGATCGAAATCAGGCTGGACCGTCGTTACGTCGTCGAGCTGGGTCATCGAACGGTTACCTCACATCTGGCACAAGAAGCTGCTCTAGTTGACCTATCGGTCCCGCAACCATGTACCTGCCCAGCACCACGGTCAACTGATGCGAGTACAACTAAGCAGAACGCGCAGACAGTGATCTGGAACACCTTCGGAGGTCTACGAAATGCTCACCATCGACCAGTTGGACGCCAAGCTCATCGGGCTTCTGACGACGGACGCCCGCGCCGGGATCGTGGAGCTCGCGGCAACCCTCGGAGTCACGCGCAACACCGTTCAGTCCCGGATCAAGCGGTTGGAGGACACCGGGCTGATCCGGAGCTTTCGGCCCGAGTTGAATCTGGCTCTGGCCGGGATCGACGTTCAGGCCTTCCTCGCGCTCGAACTCGAACAGGGGTATCTCAGTTCCGTCGTAGCGGCGCTGAGGGATATCCCCGAAGTGCTCGAGATCCACGCGACGACCGGGAGGGAAGATCTGCTCGTTCGCGTCGCGACGCAGGATCACGCGAGTCTGCAGGAGCTCATCGAGAAGGTGCTCGGCATAGTCGGGGTGTGGCACTCGAGCACCACCGTGGCGCTGACGACGCCCCTCCCCTACCGCACTCAGCCACTGCTGCAGGCGATCACGAGCGACGCCGGGTGGGGGCGATCGACACCGCGGGCATAAGACTATGCGCGGGATCCCCAGATAAAGGCTTACCGACATGCTCTGGCGAATTGGGTGCGGCCTTGTACCCCAGGCCGGGGTGTAGCTCCCCCGCGTAATCTGTCGCTTCCACCGACCGCGAAATCGAACAGCAGGATGGGCAGAATCCCGGCGTTCGAAGACCCCGTCGGCCCATTCCGAGTCCCAGCGGCGCGCTCGCGTCGTCTGCCAAAGCCGAAGTCGTTCCCCGGAAGCAGGCCGCGCGGCGATACTCGGACAACGGCGTCGTCGGACAGCTGAATATGAACGACCCCGCGCCGCGTGTTTCGACTGAGAGACTCTCTTTATGTCGTACGTAAGTGGCTCATCCCAATCGGGGGTGTAGGAGTTGGGGTCTGAATCCGCCGGTCTCGAGCAGGCTTCGGGCGATGTAGTTGGTCAGGTTGCGGAACCCGAGTGCGGAGCCGCGCAGGTGTTCGAGCCGTCCGTTGAGCGCCTCGGTCGGCCCGTTGCTGGTGCCGGGTCGTTCGAAGTAGGCGAGCACGTCGGCGGCTCGCTTCTTCAGGGTCCGGCCCAGGGTGGTGAGCTCGGTGAGCACCTTGGGGACGCCGGCGCTGAGGTCGGTGATCAGCTTCTCCATGAGCTCGCGGACACGTTGCCGGTCCTCGTGGCGATAGGCGGCGATCATGCGCTGGTAGACACCCCAGGTCGCCTCGACCTCGACGTGAGCGTCATCAACGAACAGCGCGCGTAGCCTGTCGCTCTGCCTGTCGGTAAGCAGGTCCGCGCCGGTGTGCAGCGTGCGCCGCGACTTGTAGAGCGGGTCGTCCCTGAACCCACGGTGCCCGTGGATCGCGAGTTGGACCCGGCGCCGACACCTGTCGAGGGCGTCACCGGCCAGGCGCACGACGTGGAAGGGATCCATCACCGTGACCGCGTCCGGGATCTCCTCCGCAGCGGCGGTCTTGAACCCGGTGAAGCCGTCCATCGCGACCACCTCGACCGCGTCACGGAAGGCGTCGTCGCGGTCGGCGAGCCAGGTCTTGAACGCCGCCTTCGACCGGCCCTCGACCATGTCCAGCAGCCTTGCTGGGCCGGCGCCATCGCGGACCGGGGTGAGGTCGATGATCACGGTGACGTACTTGTCGCCACGCCTGGTGTGGCGCCAGACGTGCTCATCGACGCCAATGACCTTCACGCCCTCGAACCGCGTGGGGTCGTTGATCAGCAGCCGATTGCCTTCGGCCAGGACCGCGTTGTTGGCGGTGTCCCACGCGACCCCGAGTCCCTCGGCGACACGGGCGACGGTGAGGTGTGCGACCACGATCCCTTCCAGCGCCCACCGCAACCCGGTGCGCGAGAGCTTCGCGCGTGGCTCCGCCGCGGCGCTGGTGTCTTGGCGCCACACGTGTCCGCAGTCGGCACAGCGGTAGCGGCGCACTACAACTTCCAGCACGGTCGGTCGCCAGCCCAGCGGCTCGTGGGCCAACCGCCGGATCACGGTGTCACGAGCAGCGCCTTCGCTGCCGCACCGTCGGCACCACTGATCTGGTTCCACCACGCGGCACGCGAGGACCGCACGATCCGGTTCAAGTCGTTGCCCGGTCACGCTCAGACCGAGGCCGTCGAGTCGAGCGAAGGCGGTCAGGTCAGGGCGGCCGAAGCCGGCCGGCGGGGTAGCGTCGGACACGTCGAGGTCTTTCGGATGGATGGCGTAGGAACCTCCATCGTCGGGAGACCTCGACGTCTATCTGCGGACCGACGCGCCCGGCCGACCCACACCCTCATCTGGGAAGAGCCCTGAGAGACGTCTTCGACGACGACGGGACCGGCGAGGAGCAAGGCGCGGTGAGCTAAAGAATGGAGCTTGCTCGGCTTCGACGCCGCCGCGAGCTCCGGTGAAACTCCGGTAAAACGGTCGGTACTGGTCGGTCGTCGTCGGTCACCACCGGATGGCAGCGTCCCCCACGCTCGGCGTTTGTGCAGGTCAGCGGCTCGTTCACCCAGTGGGCGCATCAAGCGATAGACGCAGAGCCGACGTGATTAGGTCGTCGGTTCGGTTCTGGTGGTCGCGCGATGCGCTGGCCTCACGGCTCTGCCCGACACCGACGTCGCTCTCCTCTGCGACGGACCCCTCGCCGGCTGAGCGCTCGCGGCCGGCATCCTGTCCGTGTGCCGAAAGGCCTCGCTCCGCTCGGCAACGCAGCGTGGCGTTGTGTCGCGACCTGGACGTGCGAGGTGTCAACGGTGCGTCGGCGCAACGATCGTTGTGTGCGCAGCGAGATGCTCCATGCCGCACGCGCGGCGCGCACGAACGCAACGCCCCGGAACGCCAACGACCCGTCATCGCTGCGACGCGCAACGCGTCTCCCGTCACGGCAACGGATCGCAACCACGACCCCGCCCACGGCGCCTCGCGGGACGGAGGGCAAGTTGACACAGTTGCGCTGCCATGGAGCCGCGCTGGCTCTCTCGATGACCACCGGTGAAACAGTGCCGCTCCAGGCTTGCGCCTGGTGTTGCCTGGCCTCCTCGTGATCGGCCCGTCGGGGA
>NZ_JBFBMD010000042.1:0-20046 GCF_040686915.1 Rhodococcus sp. NPDC077669
CCTCGGTAAGTGAACTTCGTGCACGCATACAAAACTCCCCGGTAGTCGGAACTGAATTACTCAGTCCAACTTCCGGGGAGCTGTGCATTGCAGTCCAACTGACTGAAACCCACATTGATCCCAACCCGGGGGGGGGCTAGGGCCGGGGGCTAGGGCTAGGGCTAGGGCGGGTGGCTAGATCAGCACCGCACCGTTCGATGCCGAACCGACCAGCTTCGAGTATTTGGCCAGTACTCCGCGGGTGTAGCGCGGAGGAAGCGGTGCCCAACCCTCCTGGCGTGCTTGCATTTCGGCTGCGTCGACGAGAACGTCGAGGGTGCCCTTGCCGACGTCGAGTCGGATCTGGTCGCCGTCGCGGACGAAGGCGATGGGTCCGCCGTCGACTGCCTCGGGTGCCACGTGTCCGACGCAGAGGCCGGTGGTTCCGCCGGAGAATCGGCCGTCGGTGAGCAGCAGGACGTCCTTGCCCAGGCCCGCGCCCTTGATGGCTCCGGTGATCGCGAGCATTTCGCGCATTCCGGGTCCGCCCTTGGGTCCCTCGTACCGGATGACGACGACGTCGCCTGCCGCGATGGTGCCGTCTTCGAGAGCATCCATGGCCGCGCGTTCGCGCTCGAAAACTCGTGCGGTACCGACGAATACGTCGGAATCGAAACCGGCGGACTTGACGACGGCTCCGCCCGGGGCGAGTGATCCTTCGAGAATGGTGATGCCGCCGGTCGGGTGGATCGGCTTGTCCAGTGCGCGCAGCACTTTGCCGTCGGGGTCCGGGGGAGCGATGTGTGCGAGGTTCTCCGCCACGGTCTTTCCGGTGACGGTCATGCAGTCGCCGTGCATGAGGCCGGCGTCGAGCAGCGCCTTCATGACCACGGGGACACCGCCGATGGCGTCGACGTCGGTCATGACGTGCTTGCCGAAGGGCTTGACGTCGGCGAGGTGTGGAACCTTCGCTCCGACGCGGGTGAAGTCGGCGAGGGTCAGTTCGACCTGAGCTTCGTGCGCGATGGCCAGCAGGTGCAGCACGGCGTTGGTTGATCCGCCGAAAGCCATGACGACGGCGATCGCGTTCTCGAAGGCTTCCTTGGTGAGGATGTCGCTGGTGCGGATGCCGCGTCGCAGCAATTCGACGACGGCCTCGCCGCTGGCGTGTGCGAAGCCGTCCCGGCGACGGTCCGGTGCCGGCGGAGAAGCGCTGCCGGGCAACGACATTCCCATGGCCTCGGCGGCGCTGGCCATGGTGTTCGCGGTGTACATGCCGCCGCAGGCACCTTCGCCGGGGCAGATGGCGCGTTCGATGGTGTCGACGTCGGCGCGCGACATCAGTCCACGGGAGCAGGCACCGACGGCCTCGAAGGCGTCGATGATCGTCACCTGGTGCTCGCTGCCGTCGGACAGGGTGGCGAATCCGGGCAGCGTGGATCCGGCGTAGAGGAAGACGCTGGCGAGGTCGAGACGCGCGGCAGCCATCAACATTCCGGGCAGCGACTTGTCGCAGCCGGCGAGCAGCACGGAGCCGTCGAGACGTTCGGCGCTGATGACGGTTTCGACGCTGTCGGCGATGACCTCACGCGAGACCAACGAGAAGTGCATGCCCTCGTGGCCCATCGAGATGCCGTCGGACACCGAGATGGTGCCGAATTCCAACGGATACCCGCCGGCCGCGTGGACGCCCTTCTTGACTTCCTTCGCCAGTCGTTCGAGCGAGAGGTTGCAGGGAGTGATCTCGTTCCACGACGACGCGACGCCGATCTGGGACTTGACCCAGTCGTCGTCGCCCATCCCGACGGCGCGGAGCATGCCGCGGGCGGCAGTCTTCTCCAGCCCGTCGGTGACGTCCCGGCTACGTGGCTTGACGTCGACTTCGGGTGGATTGTGCGGGGTCGTCATGACACTCCTGAACGGTCGGCGATGGTGGCTCCTCGGTCGCGTCCTCAGGTTCCGCCCCGAGTCGCATTCACCGTCAACACTAAACCTGTGGCGCTGCGCTCTTTCGGCATGCACCGGAATGCCCTCCATCGAGTGACGAACGGCCCTGTCGAGCACCGCGACCTCGGGGCGACAGTGGGGGCGGATCCACCGCATCGCGGTGGGAGGTCGAGGAGAGACGATGAACGATCAGCCGGATACGGCCGTGGTGGAAATGCTGGTGGAGCTCGCGTGTCGCGCGCCGTCGGTGCACAACAGCCAGCCGTGGAGGTGGACCTACTCCGAACACGGACTCGATTTGTACACCGACACCTCCCGCGTGCTGGGGGTGATCGACCCGACCGAACGGCAGATGGTGATGAGCTGCGGGGCTGCGTTGGACCATCTCGAGAAGGCTGCCGCGGCGTTTAGGTGGAAGACCGAGATCGACCTGTTGCCCGCCCCGGGCACGCCGGATCATCTTGCGCGTATCCGCCTCGTGCACGACGCGCATCCTCGGTCGCGTGAGTTCGACATGTTGAGTGCGATCAATCGTCGGCACTCGGATCGGCGGGCGTTCGGACCGGTGCCGACCGACCGCGTTCTGACGCGATATCTCGGTCGGCAGCACTACGGCACCGAGATGACCGTCTTGTCGGCAGAGTCGAAACAGACGTTGGCGAGGGCCTCGACGCTGAGCGCGGGCATCCGGAAGTTCGACGCGACGTACCAGGCCGAGATCAGATGGTGGGCCGGGCACTCGTTCCGTTCCGGCGGAATTCCGCCCGAGGCGCTGACGAACCGCGCGGATGCGTCGAGGGTCCAGGTGGGACGAGCATTCCCCGAACCGCACCGCGTCGGCACGGTGGTTCCGCGCGAGCCGGTCGAAGACGAGTCCACGGTGGTGCTGCTCGGCACACCGTCGGACGAACGACTGGATTGGCTGAACTGTGGCCGTGCCATGTCGACGTTTCTGCTGGCAGCGACCGCGGACGGCTTGGCGACGTGCCCGCTGACTCACATGACGGAACAGGCCGGCAGCAGGCGACTCGTCCAGTCGTTGGCACCGCACATCGGCATGGCACAGGTGCTGATTCGAGTCGGTACACCGATGATCGGCGCCCCGGCGCCTCGAACGCCACGACATGCGGTGGCCTCGGTGCTGTCTGCTCCCGCACGCGCAACGAACAGGAGACGATCGTGATTCTCGCAGCACATCAGAAAATCGTGGTGGGGGTGGATGGTTCGGCCGGCAGTATCGGCGCTGCGCTCTGGGCGGCGACACTGGCAGAAAGGGTGGACTCTCCCCTGCTCATCGCCACTGCAGTACAGCAGCCTGTGATCTACATGGGCGAGCCCGCAGCGGTCGTGCCGAAGGAGGTGTGGGACGAGCAGCGCCGAGCTTCCGAACACATGGTGACCGACGTCGCTGCCGCAGTGCTGGCCCGTCATCCCGACCTTGCCGTCTCCACCTCGGTGGAGGAGGCGACGGCGTGCACGATGATGGCCGAACTCTCCTCCACCGCGCGGATGCTCGTCGTCGGCAATTCGGGTTCCGGGCCGATCGTGTCCGCATTGTTCGGCAGTACGGCGCAGGAGACCTCGAACGCGGCCCTGTGCCCGGTGATCGTGTGGCGGGAGGGCGACGCCGGCTTCGACGCGCCGGTCCTCGTCGGTATCGACGGCAGTGCAACGAGTGAGGCGGCCGTCGAGCAGGCCTTCGATCTGGCCTCGTTGTTCGGTGTATCGATGATCGCCGCGCTCGCCTGGAACTCGTGGTCCCACGGTGCGGCGCTCTCCCCGCCGGGGCCGCATGACAGCATCGAGATCGAGCGTGAGCAGCAGATGCTGCTCTCCGAATGTCTGGCCGGGTGGGCCGAGAAATATCCGGATGTCAGTGTCGAACATGTGGTGCGACAGGGTAACCCGGCGCATCTCCTTGTCGATCTGTCCAGGCGAGCCGGCCTCGTGGTGGTCGGCAGTCACGGGCGAGGAGTGGTTGCCCGAGCACTGTTCGGATCGACCAGTAGCAACCTCACCCGCCACGCCCACTGCCCGGTGATGATCTGCAGAGACCTATGACCAACCGCACCGTACCGAATCGTGTGCGCGGGAGTGAGGATCGACGACGAGTTCTGGACTCCAACAACGCTCATCGGCTTGCGCGACGGGCGACCGTCGCACGGCTGATCGGCCACGACCACTTCGGGCCCACCATCGACCCGGTCTCCATCGTGTGGAGCGGTAGTCGGGTGTATTTCTACGCCGAGGGGCGGTCGCGGTTGGGGTGGAGCGCGCTGGATTCCTCGGTCGTCCTGGAAGTGGACGCCGAGGACGACGCTCACCTGACCGTATCGACTGTCGTGATTCACGGAATCGCCCGTGCGGTTGTGGATGCTCGACTCGAAGTCCTCGAACAGCTACTGCCCCGGCCGCATTCGGACGGCCCGCCGATGCACCGACTCGTCGAAGTGACCCCGACGTCGGTGTCGGGGGTCGAGCTGATGCGTGGACCGACTGCGGGCGAGACGAATTCACGAGGGTGAAGGCCGGGCCTCATGGCGGCAGGATCGGGACTTTCGACCCTGCCGTCGGCATCGAGAATTCGGCAATGTCGGTTCTACCGATTCGTCGACTTCGAGGAGTTCGAGATGAAGCAGCAAGTACACGACGGACACGACGGGCAGGCCGTGTTGGCCGAGGCCGAAAATGTCCTCGCCGAAGTGCTACTGGTGTGTGCCGTCGCCGCGGTAGGTCTTTTCTTGACGTTGCTCGCGTCCGGTGTGACCGGCTGGGCTGCGGTCTGCGGAGGTGCGGCAGCAGCGATGTTCGTGATGGCCGCAGTGAGCCTTCGTGCAGGGCAGCACGCCGCGCAAAGGTCGCATGCGCCTTCGGGTTCCGATTCTGTGGCGGGGTCGATGTGACGCCGACTTCTGGCGGACGTGAGCCCGCCAGAGCAGGAACGACGAGTAGGACCGACAGTGAAAGGCCGCAGGTGACGGGCTCGATGCGGGTCGATTCCGACTCCGTAGTCGTCGAGATTCCGACGCAATCGGTACCGATGGTGTTTCCGGTGACCACTGCATCGATCGACGGTGTCGTCCATTCGGTGGTGATCGCCGAGTACGGGCCTCTCAGCGGGGTCTCGCCCGACGGACACATCCTCAGAACAGCCGTGCTCGAACGGTGGCCGGACGCTCGAGTGTTCGAGCGGCGCAGCACGGGTGAGCGCGGTGCGGACCCGCGTGGCTACGAGAGTTTCTACGTCGAATTGGAGCCGAGCGGTTGCCGAACCGACATCGATCTCGACGAGGTGTCCGCGCTCTTCGGACGCTGACCGGACGCGAACACGGACTGCCGATTCGACTGCACTGCAAATCATCACGTCATGGCGACTGTGCCGTGGCCGTCGATATCGAGACAGGAAGATCACATGAGTAATTCCACCGCCCGCACACTTCCCATCGTCGTGGGTATCGACGGATCGGCCGAGGCCGAGGCTACAGCCCGATGGGCCGGCACCTACGCGGACAAGGTCCACGCGACCGTACGTCTCGTTCATGCAGTCCCGGTAGGGGATTGGTACGGGTCGGCAGCATTCGTCGACGGTGGCGCGCTGGAGAGGGATCTTCGCGCCATGGGCCGCAAACACCTCGTCCGAGCAGAGGGCGAGGTACACGCCGCCGCACCCGGGGTATCCGTGGACACCGTCAGTGTGGACGGCACCATAGCGTCGTACGTGGCCGACGTGGGAGCAGACATGGTGGTGCTGGGATCCAGGAAGTCGAGCGCGATCCGCGACCTCACCCTCGGTAGCAACACGCTGCGCGTCATGACGCACGCGCAGTGTCCGGTGTTGTTGCTCCGCAACGAAAACGACAAGGCCGACGTGGGCCGCCCGATCGTGGTCGGGATCGACGGCAGCGAACAGTCCGATCGAGCGCTGGGTGCCGCGCTCGAGATGGCCGACAACCTGGGCGCACCCGTGATCGCAGTCAACTACTGGGGGTTCGCGGCTCAGGCCGGCATCGGGATGAGCGCCGGCTACATCGACTGGCAGGCGGTGCAGGAAGACGAGAAGCGTTGGCTGGAAACGCATGTGGAGAAGATGCACGAGAAGTATCCGGCTGTGCAGCTCACGACCGTCAGTGCCCAATCGAGCCCGACGCGAGGCTTGCGAGCGCTGTCTGCGTCTGCATCGATGCTCGTGGTCGGGTGCCGAGGTAGAGGTGCCCTCCGCGGTGCGATCCTGGGGTCGGTCAGTCAGAACCTCGTGCACCATGCCGAATGCTCGGTGTTGATCGTGCGGTGAGCAGTCAGTCGACGCTGCGTCTGTCGACCAGGGGTGCGCCCAGATCGCAGTGCGGTGGGCAGTCGGAGGTGTCGCCAGTGCTCTTGATCAGCGCCGCCGCGATGACGGCACCGAGTACCAAGAGCCCGGCGCACATCAGCATCGCCGAGTGGAATCCGGCCGAGAACACCTGCGGCGCAGAGTAATCGGACCCGGCAATGCCTGCCAATGCGGGGAGCGCAGCAACGGCGAGCAGTTGACTGGTTCTGGCGACAGCATTGTTGACGCCCGATGCGATTCCGGCGCGGTCGTCCGGTGCCGCGCTCAGGACGGCTCCGGTCAACGGGGCCACCAGAGCGGACAGGCCGAGGCCGAACACGACGACGGCGGGGAGAACATCGGCGACATAGGTGGATCCGGGCCCGATGCGCAGCATCAGCAGCAGCCCCGCCGCCGACAGCAGCGGCCCGACCGTCATCGGAATGCGCGGGCCGATGCGCCCCGCGAGCCGGCCCGCGCGGGCCGACAGTACGAGCATCAGCACGGTGATCGGGATGGTGGCCAATCCGGCTGCGACAGGGGAGAACCCGACCGCGAACTGCAGCTGTAACACCAGGAGGAAGAACACCCCGCCGAGCGCGGCGTACACGGCGAAGGTCACGAGATTGGCTGCCAGGAACACGCGCGAGGCGAACAGTGACGGCGGTACCAGCGGATCGTGGGTGCGGCGCTCGATCACCACGAACATTCCGACCGCGACGATCCCCAACGCGAGCGCAAGAACGTGGGACTCGATCAGACCGTACGTCAGCAGCCCGAGGGCAGCGGCGACCGTCACCGCGCCGGGGACGTCGAGGCGACCGGCAGCGTGCGGATCACGGCTCTCCGGAACATGTTTCATCGCCACCCACACGACCACCACGGCCAGTGGAACATTGATCAGGAACACCGCGCGCCAGCCGACGGCGTCGACGAGCCAGCCGCCGAGCAGTGGACCGATCGCCGATGCCACTCCGCCCAACCCCGACCACAGCCCGATTGCGGCTCCGCGATCGTCGGATCTGATGGACGCCGAGATCAGCGCGAGCGAACCCGGGGTCAGCAATGCCGCGCCGATGCCTTGGAGCAGCCGGGCGGCGATCAACACCTCGATGCTGGGGGCAAGACCGCACAGGACCGAGGCCGCCGTGAACCAGACGGTGCCCCAGACGAACACCCGCCTGCGTCCGAGCCGGTCACCGAGCGAGCCGCCGAGCAGGATCAGCGACGCCAGCGCCAACGTGTAACCGCTGAGCGTCCACTGCAGCCCGGTGACACCCGATCCCAGATCCCGACCGATCGCCGGCAGCGCGATGTTGACCACGGTGGCGTCGAGCATCGCCAGAGACGACCCGAGCACGGTGGCCGCGACGATCCATCGGCCCCGCGCACTGGACAGGGAAATGGTTACATCGTGCCGCTCTGCAGGCTGCTCGGTCACAACTTCTCGACGCAGACGACGAAGTTGCGGGAGTCCTTCTCGAATCCGTACAACGCGGGGTCGGGGCAGTCGTCGACCGACGTGGTGCCCTGCAGGATGGTCACCACCCGGCGGGTGTCGGCACCCGGGGTGGCGCAGTCGACGCGTTGCGCGAACTCGCCCACCAGGTCCATGCAGCCACCGACGATCCAGTCGATGTCGAGGCACAGGGCCCCTTGCTCGATGTCGAAGTACGTCTCGTAGTAGTACTGGTCGGCGTCGGGCGGGCATTCGGCCGAGGTCGGAGTCTTGGCGAACACGACGTAGTTGGACTGTGGGGATCCGCAGGTCGCATTGGCGACGGTGGCGTTCTCGACCGTCCCACCGAGTTCGACGCATTGGCCGATCTCGACGTCGATGTCGACGCTGCCGCCCTCGTCGATGTCGGGGGTCGGGGAACCGGTGGTGGTGCGTGGCGGCGTCGTGGTGGTGGGAATGCTGGCACCGGAGATGGCGACGGCGGTCCCGGATACCTCCGAGGCGCATCCGCTCAGTAGCACCGCCGCGCAGGCGGACAGAGCGACGACGAAAGCGCGGACCGAACGAGTGGGTGACGCCATGGTGAGTCCTGCTCTCGACGAAAGAAGCGTGCTGGGTGCATCGACCGTATGTGTGTAGAAAATATCGGACTCGGTTGTCGGCCGCATGAGGCAGGATGAAGTGCGTGGATCTTCCTCTCGCCGTTCCGGTTGCGCCGATGCTCGCCAAAGCCGCGAAAGTGGTGCCTCCTCAGCCCGAGAACGGGCCGCCGGTGTGGTCGTACGAGCCCAAATGGGACGGTTTTCGCGCCATCGTGTTCCGCGACGGCGACGAGGTGGTGCTGGGATCGCGCGGCGGCAAGGACCTGGCTCGGTACTTTCCCGAGCTCGTCGAGGCCGTCAAGGCCGAACTACCCGAGAAGATCGTGATCGACGGAGAGATCGTGGTGCCGCGCGAGAAGAACGGTTCCACGCGCCTGGACTGGGAGTCGTTGTCCGAGCGCATCCATCCCGCGGCGAGCCGAGTGACGATGCTGGCGGAGAAGACACCGGCGCAGTTCATCGGCTTCGATCTGTTGGCCGTCGGCGACGAGGATCTGACGGGTGAGCCGTTCTCGACGCGGCGGGCGCGATTGCTCGACGCGGTGGGCACGGGCGGGCCGAGTTGCTTCGTCACCTCGGCCACCGACGATGCGGCCGTGGCCGAGGACTGGTTCGAGCGGTTCGAGGGAGCAGGCCTCGACGGCGTCGTAGCGAAGAAGCTCGACGGGCCGTACCTGCCCAACAAGCGCGAGATGATCAAGATCAAGCATGCCCGTACCGCCGACTGCGTGTTGATCGGCTATCGAATTCACAAGTCCGGCAACGGCATAGGATCACTGCTGCTCGGCCTGTACGACGGCGAGGATCTGCGCATGATCGGCGGAGCGTCGGCGTTCACCGACAAGCGGCGGCTGGACTTGCTCGAAGAACTCGAACCGCTCCGGCTCGGTGACGACGTCACCTACGACGGCGAGGCGACCCGTTGGAATTCGTCCAACGATCGCAATTGGATTCCGGTGCGCATCGAGCGAGTCATCGAAGTCGCCTACGACCAGATGGAAGGCGCGCGGCTGCGGCACGTGGCCAGGTTCCTGCGCTGGCGACCGGATCGCGATCCGCGCTCGTGCGCCTACGACCAGCTCGAAGTGCCGGTGCGCTACGACGTCGCCGATGTGATTGCTGGAGGGCGATAGACATGGCCGCGAAAACACCACCGGCGTTCGTGCAGGCGGGCGAGCGCGAAGTGCGAGTGTCGAGTCCCGACCGAGTGATCTACGAAGCGACCGAACGCACCCCGGAGATCACCAAACTCCAGGTGTGCGAATACTTCGCCGCGGTGGGCGAACCGCTGATGCGGGCGATCGGCGACCGCCCGACCGCGATGGAGCGGTGGCCCGACGGCTACCGCGAGGGAATGCGATTGGCGCTCGGCCCGCAGGACAAGGAGGGCGACGGTTTCTATCAGAAGCGGCTGCCCAAGGGTGCGCCCGAGTGGATCGAGACCGTGAAGATCGCGTTCCCGAGCAAGCGCACTGCCGAAGAACTGTGTCCCTCCGAAACTGCGTCTCTGGTGTGGGCAGCCCAGATGGGCACGCTGACATTCCATCCGTGGCCGGTACGACGACCGGACGTCGACCATCCCGACGAGCTGCGTCTCGATCTCGATCCGCAGCCCGGGACGACATTCGCCGACGCGCTTCGCGTCGCCGACGTGACACGAGAGTTGTTGGAGGAGTTGGGCTTACGCGGCTACCCCAAGACCAGCGGCAATCGCGGCATTCACATCTACGTGCGCATCGAGCCCGAGTACACGTTCGAGCAGGTGCGGCATGCGGCCATCGGCCTGGGCCGAGAACTCGAACGTCGCGACGACGGGGTGACCACCAACTGGTGGAAAGAAGAACGCGGAGAACGCATCTTCATCGATTACAACCAGAACAATCGTGACCGCACCATAGCCAGCGCGTGGAGTCTGCGAGCCCGGCCCGGAGCGACGGTGAGTACACCGATGACGTGGTCGCAGTTGGCGGACGTCACCGATCCGCGTGACTTCAACCTCGTCACCGTGCCGGACCTGGTCCAGGACGGCGACCCGTGGGCCGACATGGACACGAAGGCCTATTCACTGGAACCGCTTCTGCACCTGTGGGAAACACTGCCGGGTGGTGAGCTGAATTTCCCGCCCGACTACCCCAAGATGCCGGGCGAACCGCCCCGAGTGCAGCCGTCGAAGAAAGTCGCCGAGCACTGGGATGCGGAAGGAAATCGCACCGACAGCTAGTTCCGCTCGGCCTGGGCAGGGTTGCACACTACGTAGCGTTGTCGACGGGATCCGGTCGATCGAGCCGTGTTCCGTGCAACCCGGCCCACCCTCACATGGATTCGAGTTCCCGGATCAGCGTCGCCGCGTCGTACGGCCCCACGTGGCGGGTGAGGTTCTTGTCACCGCGACCCAGGTAGAACGTCGGAGTGCCGCCCACATCGGAGGACGTGGCGTCGAGTTCGTCGTCCTCGACGCGCACCACGTAGTCGCCGGTGCGGATGTCGTCCTCGAATCTGTCCATGTCGAGGCCGAGTTCGCGTGCGTACCCGTCGATGTCGTCGGGTTCGAGGGCGTCGCTGTTGCGGAACAACACGTCGGCCATCTCCCAGAACTTGCCTTGCGCCGCGGCGGCTTCGCTGGCGTATGCCGCGTAGCGGGCATGGGGGTGGTAGTCGTCCAGCGGCAGGTGTCGGTAGACGTACCGGAGGTCGTCACCGAAGTGCTTGCGTACCTCGGCGACGCTGCCGGTTGCCTTGCTGCAGAACGGGCATTCGAAATCGGCGTATTCGACGATCGTCAGCGGAGCGTCGACGGGCCCGCGGATGTGATCGCGCTTGGGGCTGACCGGACGCAGAATACGCAGCGACGCTTCGGCTTTCGGCGGGTGGATCTTCGCGTCGATGCGGAAGAGGATCCAGCCGAGCAGGGCAGCGATGACCGAGGCTGCCAGCACACCGACGCGGGCCTCGTCGGCCAGCAGCGGATCGTCGAGCGCGAGGTCGATGATGAACAGCGAGATCGTGAACCCGATTCCGGACATCGCCGCACCACCCGCGATGTGCGACATGGTCAGTCCGGGAGCCAGAGCCGAGGGTCGCAACTTCGCGAAAATGGCCGAGGCCCCGGTGATTCCGACGAGCTTGCCGAGCACCAGGCCGGCGATGATGCCCCAGGTGAGCGTCGACGTGGAGGCAGCCTTCAGGGTGTCCGAGCTGAGCACCACTCCCGCATTGGCGAGCGCGAAGATCGGCACGATGATGAACGCGGTGTACGGCTGATACAGGCGCATCAGTCTCTCGTTGACCGAGACGGCTTGATCCAGGCCGAGTCTCGCGGCGCGGGCGTATTCGGGATTCGGCGATTGGCGGAAGGCGCGGGTGAGGTCCGATGCTCGTTCCACCTCGGAGCGACGCGGCGGGTACACCGGAAGAATCAGCGCGATCATCACGCCGGCCAGCGTGGGGTGAACGCCCGACTCGTACATCGCGACCCACGTGAACAGTGCGACGACGAAGTACCCGACACCGCGCCACACTTCGAGCCGACGCAACAGGAAGATCAGTCCGAGACCGATGAACGCCAACACCAACGGAACCACGTCGAGATCATCGGTGTAGAAGAACGCGATGATTGCCAGCGCGCCCACGTCGTCGGCCACGGCCAGCGTCAACAAGAAGATCCGCAGCCGCGCGGCCTTCTTCGGGCCGAGTACCGCCAGGGCACCGAGCAGGAACGCGGTATCGGTGGAGATGACCACGCCCCAGGCCTGGGCGGCCGGGCCGGAGGGGTTGAAGGCGAGGAACAGCAGCGCGGGTGCGGCCAGACCGGCGAGTGCAGCCACGATGGGAATCGCTGCGCGCGATCTGTCGGTGAGCTCACCCATCGCGAACTCGCGTTTGACCTCGAGACCGACGACGAAGAAGAACAGCGCCATCAGCCCGTCGTTGACCCAGTGGGCGAGGTCGAGGGAGATGCCGTGTTCACCCACGGTGATGGACAGCTCGGTGTGCCAGAACGACTGATAGGTGTCACCGAGTGGGGAGTTCGCCCAGATCAGGGCGATCAACGTGGCCGCCAGCAGGAAGCCCGCGGCCAAGGTTTCACTGTTCTTCTCGCCGCGAGCCCGCGAGATCCGTTCGACGAATCGTGCCATCGGCCGGTCCGTCGGCGTGATCTGATCTGCCATCTGCAGCCCGGGTCCTTCCTCGGAGGTGTTGTGAAGCAGTCTGTACCAACACGGCGGTGGACGCTTTACTTCCACGCAGGTCAGTAGCCTGGATGGTTCTCTTGCCGGGAAGCGTTGTCGAAGAGATGTGCACGACATATTCGGCGAACGGCATTAGTCCGCCGAGAATCGGGAATACGAGCCCGACTCACCCCTGCCACTATGTCAGTTTCAAAAGACGGCTGCACTCTTTGCAGGCGTTTTGAGGATGAGTGCACGTGTCTTCTGACATTCTGATGTCGGAAGTGCGGTGCACGGTCGCGCGTTCAGCTCTCGGTGACAGGGAGGCTTGTGATGGACCCCGACAAGCTCGACGTCGTGGAGACCGGTGTGCTGACGGCGTCGGGGGAGCGGTGGGCGCAGGCAGAGACCCGATTCGCTGTCTTGGCTCCCTTGCTGGAGATGCATCCGGTGCGTTTGGCAGCGGTCGATGATGCGGCCGAACGACTGGGGTTGTCGCGCCGTCGGGTCTATGCGTTGCTTGGCAAACTCAGGGACGGGACAGGTACGGTCACCGATCTTCTGACGAAGGTCTCGCCGGGTGGGCGTGGCCGCAGCCGAGTAGCGGCTGAGGTCGAAGAGGTGATCGGCGATCATCTCACCCGATATTTTCTTCACCGCCAGAAGCTGAGTGTCGCTGCGCTGCATCGACGTATCGCGTTGGCGTGTCACCGCGCGGGTCTGCCAGTGCCGGCCAGAAACACCGTCACCGCACGAATCGCCGCGCTCCATCCGGCATCGGTGGCCAGGTCACGCGGAGGACCCGATGCCGCCCGCCCACGTCAGTCCGCCGGCGACGATCCACCGACAGTTGCGGGGATTCTCGATCAGGTCCAGATCGACCACACCGTCGTCGATCTGATGGTCGTCGACGAGTACGAGCGTCAACCGATCGGTCGCCCCTACCTGACGATCGCCATCGATGTCCTCAGCCGTTCCGTACTCGGGTTCGTCGTCACTTTGGAGCCGCCGTCGTCGATATCGGTCGGGTTGTGCCTGGGCCGCGTGTGCTGCGAGAAGCAGACATGGCTGGAGGCATGCGAGCTCGCGGAACAGGTGCAGTGGCCGATGGCAGGGAAACCGAAACAGTTGTATCTCGACAACGCCTCCGAGTTCAAAAGCGAAGCGCTGCGCCGCGGATGCGCCCAGCACGCCATCACACTCGAATACCGTCCTCCGGGCCGACCGCACTACGGCGGGATCGTCGAACGCATCATCGGAACGGCGATGACGGCGGTGCACGAGCTGCCTGGGACCACCTTCTCGAACCCAGCGGACCGAGGAAGTTACGACTCGGACAAGCATGCGGCGTTGACATTGCGTGAGTTGGAGCGCTGGCTGGTCCTGGCCATAGCCTCATATCACGCGAGTGTTCACAAAGGGATCGGGAACACTCCGGCCGCCGTGTGGGCCGGCGGGGTCGCCGCAGTTGGTCATGCCCCTCGTGTGGTACTTGGCGAAACCGCGTTCCTGGTGGACTTTCTTCCCGTCATCCGGCGACGTCTGACGCGTACGGGCTTCGTTCTCGATCACGTGCACTACTTCTCGAACGCGCTCAAACCGTGGGTTGCGCGGCGAGAGGATTTGGGGCGGTTCCTGATACGACGTGACCCACGAGATTTGAGCAGAATCTGGGTCCTCGAACCAGACGGTGCCGGCTATGTCGAGGTGCCGTACCGGACGATGTCACATCCCGCGGTGACATTGTGGGAGCACAGAGCTGCTATCACTCGTCTCCGCGAACAAGGTCGGTCGAACGTCGATGAGAGCGCACTGTTTTCGATGATCGAGCAGATGCGCGAGGTCACCGACCGCTCGCAGAAAGCCACCCGCAAAGCCCGGCGCAACCGTGCCCGCCGCACGCATCTCACCGGCGCCGCGTCTGCACCGATCCCGGCGATCCACCCGCCGGTGGAGCCTCGAGCGGACGGCGGCACCGCAACGCCGGTCTTCAGCGACATCGAGGAATGGTGAGCCGGATGACCCCATCGACAGGACGCAGCGACGAAGCCACCGAGTCGTCCGGTGAGGATTTGGGGCACCTGCGGGAGTCGGTTCGTCCGCTCGCCGCACTCGACGACGCGGACAAGATCCGGTTGATCCGGTCGGAGAGGTGGATCGGGTATCCGCAGGCCCGTATGGTCATCGACCATCTGGAGACGTTGTTGTCGTGGCCTGACCGACAGCGTATGCCGAACCTACTGTTGCTCGGTCCGACGAACAACGGCAAGTCGATGAACATCGTAAAGTTCCGGCGTACTCATCCGCCGATCAGCTTGTCCGACCGCGAGCAGCTACCGGTGTTGTGCGTGCAGATGCCCCCGGACCCGTCACCCGGCCGGTTCTACCTCGCACTGCTCACAGCGTTGGGAACACCAACCCGACCACGCAATCGGGTCCACGAACTCGAACAGCAAGCATTGATGCTGCTCCGCGCCACCGGCGTACGGATGTTGATCATCGACGAGCTCCACAATGTTCTCGCTGGCCGCGACAACGTCCGCCGCGAATTCTTGAACGTGCTGCGGTTCCTGGGCAACGAACTACGCATTCCTCTTGTCGCTGTCGGAACCCGCGACGCCTACCTCGCCATCCGGACCGATCCCCAGTTGGAGAACCGATTCCATCCCATGACTTTGCCGGTCTGGACCAACACTGCCGACACCAGATCACTGCTGGCCAGCTTCAGCACGAGCTTCCCCCTCCGCAAACCCTCGCACCTGACATCACCGGAGATGACCGACTACCTCCTTACTCGCTCCGAGGGCACCATCGGTGAACTGACAACGCTGCTCACTGCCGCAGCAGTGACCGCCGTCGACAGCGGAGAGGAAGCGATGACCTCATCGGTGCTCACGCGCACTCCGTACCTCGGCCCCACGGAGCGACGCCGCCAGTTCGAACGCCACCTCGCATGAACGCGCGGCTCGCACCGATGCCCGGTGATGCGTACGTTCGCCCGTGGCCGCTGCACCCGCAGCCACTGCCAGGTGAGGTCCTCTCGTCATGGTTGGCCCGGATATGCGAGCTGTATCCGCACATCAGGCCCTCTGACCTTCTTGCAGAACTCGAAATCGATTGTTCTGTCGAAGATCTCGACCGCTACACACCGGAGCCGATACTTGCCGAGCTGGCCGGTCGCGGCGCAGTCCCGGTAGAGAGGGTGCGGATGATGACGTTGGCGGGGTGGACACCGTGGCTGCTCGACAGCACCGACCCCGCCGACTGCGACTTCGACACCTACGTCCACCAATTCTCGATCCTGCTACCGGCCGACCTCGCGAGGGAGGATCG
The DNA here is from genome assembly GCF_040686915.1 of Rhodococcus sp. NPDC077669. Taxonomy (NCBI): domain Bacteria; kingdom Bacillati; phylum Actinomycetota; class Actinomycetes; order Mycobacteriales; family Nocardiaceae; genus Rhodococcus; species Rhodococcus sp. NPDC077669. The sequence continues at coordinate 15,799 of NZ_JBFBMD010000042.1, forward strand.
ACGACGCCGCACACCCACGAGCGAAGCATGGTTGCCGTGGGCGAGCACTCCGCGCAGTCGGGCATGCCCGGCATGTATCGACAGCCTCGAATCCACTGCTGATATCAACATGACTCTGCTGCACCAATATCCGGTGCTGAGCAGCTGCCTCGACCACCGTTGTCGACTCGAACCCTGCTCTGTTTTCCCTGGTCATGCAATCTTCTGGGATCAGGTCCGGTTCGGTTCGGACGAACGGGTCTCGCCCGTTCCGGTTCCCTCGGCGGTCACGGACCTCGATCGGCGCAGCACCGAGGCTCTGACGACGGGATGGGTGGAACTCGGCCCAGGCCGGGTACATGCCGCAGTGTGGTTCCGGCTTCTGCGCACCGTCGTCGACGAAGTGTCCACGCCACTGGTTCGCACCGGACGGTGGGCGACGAGGCTCGTTGCGATCTGGAAGGCCGCCGGTCGTTCTCGCCCGTTGCGGACCGCGTGGGTTCCGTTCGAGGACCTGCACTGGGACGAGCAGGCGACAGTCCTCGAGGCCGCAGCGATCGGCATTGCGATGGTCGAGAGCGGTGAGATCGATGCCGGCGGTGCGCACGCATCTCTGCTGCGCCCACGACCGTATGAGCCGGTCGATCCTGGGACCGCTCCGACGCGCTCGTCTTATCCCGCACCTGAGCGCGATTTATGGGCTGACGCGCACGCTGCGGCCGAGGCCGCCATCGCGGCAGCGCGCGTCGATCCCGCATCCGCCAGTTCGTTGTACAACTTCCTGCTCCGGGGGTGCCGCACCGCAGCGGAGCTGGATGAGACGGTGCAACTGTTCCTCGACCACGGGATCCCGCTGCACCATCCGCCGACATAGCTCTCGCCCGATGGAGCGGGGTCGTCCGCGATGCACGCGCGGCGATAGCCGAAGAGCCCTTTTTCGCGCCGGGGTCATAGTCACCAACGTTATTTGTGCGGTGACCGACGAGAATTTTCCTTCCCGCACCGTCCTTGAGGAAACGCCAGGTGAGCGTAGTTTCTGTTCGATAAATGTGTAGGAGGTGCCCGCTACAGTCCTGCCCATGACCGAACGCCAGCTCGCAGACGACTCGAACATTGTTCCGGCTGTCTTGCCGGGCGGTACCGCAGCGGTGTTTCCGGATCTCCCACCCGACGTCGCCGCTCGGATCGAGCAGTCGATGGCGTCATCGCGCTCGACCGGCACCCGCCGCGCCTACGCCTCGGCGTGGAGACGCTTCGAAACCTGGTGCGCCGCCACCGGGTATATCTCGTTACCGGCGCATCCCGCGACGGTGGCCGCCTATCTCGTGGCCGCGGCGGACACACTCACCGTCGACGGGACTCGGGCGTACGCGGCCGCGACGTTCGGCAAATGGGTCGCGGCGATCGCCGACCGCCACCGCGCTACCGGACACGACAACCCGTGCGGGCACGAGATGGTGCGCGCCACCCTCGCCAGTATTCGGCGGGATTACGCGTCGGCGGGGGAGCGGCCCCGCAATCCACGCGCACCGCTGCTGACCTCCGACATCACCACGATCGTCGACCACGCCCGACGCACTACAGCGGGGTGGGCGTCGGAGGTGCTCGAACGCCGCGACACCGCGCTGCTGCTGATGGGCTATACCGGCGCATTTCGTCGTAGCGAACTCGTGGCGCTCGAATGCGGCGGTGTCCGCCGCGACCGCCTCGACGGTGCGCACGTACGGATTCGGGCGTCGAAGACCGATCAGGACGGCGTCGGGGCCTTCAAAGCCCTACCGTTCACCGGCCGTCACGAATCCTGCCCGGTCTGCGCGTGGGTACGTTGGCTGCAGGTCGTCGCGGCGTCCTCCACGTGCACCTCGCTACGTCGACGACCCAACGCCGCCGGATCGCGGTGATCGACGGCACCCATTCCCGGCAGCTGTTACCCCCTCCGGGGCGCGCGGAGATCGTTCGGGCTGCGCTGGACGTGGCGCGTACGGCGCGCCTGCACGAGCTGGCAGCCGTGATCGGCGGCATCATCGCCCGCCTCCCCGAATCCGGTTGGCCGTCAGAACTGTTCGCGCGGCGAGACGCCCGCGTCCTGATCTTCGCCTCGACCGGTCTGCCGTACACCCAGATCGCGGCCCTGCGGCACTGCAATGTCACCGCCGATCCAAGGATCGACGCCCTTCGTATCGACACAGGCCGCGGCGTCCACACTGTCACTTCCCCCGGCACTGACGGGGGCGGGGTATCTCGCCGCGGATGGTGTATCAGCGCTTGTTGGAGGTGCTGGGCCATCGCACGCGGTATCCGAGTACCCGAATGCTCTCGATGCCGTGGGCGGTACCGGACTCGGCGGATTCGACCGGTACGTCGATCCGGCCGATCGGCAGCCGCTGTCGACTGCGATCGACCGGTTGGGCCACACCCCGTTGATTGCGACCCCACTCACGTCCCGTGCGGTCGCCGACATCGTTCGAGCCCACCTGGACGGGCGAGTACCTGTGCACCGACTCCACTCGGTGCAGGCACGGCAACCGAGCGCACAGCTCGTCCCGTAGCCCGCCTCGGCTTCGGTACTCGACCCCGGATACTACGAATACGGGACCCAGGCACGCCGGGACGCGCACGAGCTACTCGGTGGCGTCGATTCAACGCTCGACGACCGTGCGGATGCACTGCTGAAGCGGCTTCTCGCGTTCGTCGAGGCAGAAGTACCGGAATATGGTCGGCCGCGCGTGCCGCGCCCATCGTACCTGCCCGTTCAGGACACCTTTCGGGCGTGAAGACGCTCGACGAGACCGAGAGTGAACCGGTCGATGTCCTCGATGGAGAAGCTCTCGTCACCGGTGATCGCGAGCGAGGACCGTCGCAGAAAGTGCACGCCACCGATCGGGATGCTCACCAGTTTCAGGGCGCGTTGGATCCATCGAACCGGCCGGATCGACGAGGCGACGTGATCGGCGGGGAGCATTGTTCCACCTGGACGCAGCACTCGCGACATTTCCGAGAGCGCGATGTCCGGGGCTGGGATGGCGCAGAGCGAGAACGTGCACACCATGGTGTCGAAGGATGTATCGGGGAAGTCCAGAGCGTGAGCGTCCCCGAGCGGCGGGTGCGCATCCGGTCTGACGTCGGTGTGGGCGCGAGCCGTGTGGTCACGACATTGGTGGTCATTGAGGCCAGGTGCACTGCATCGACAGCAGTCGTGTTGGAAGGTCATTCCGGCGTTCGAGCAGGTGGTGCAAGGACACGTGCCGAGGTATACGCCACCCTCTCCTTGATTGATCGTACGGATGTACGTACATTATGGATGAGGCTAGTCGCCAATTCTGACAAACGTCACACTCGGGAGGAATGAAATTCCCTCGTCCGCCCCGAGTCGGCGAGTGCCGGACGGCTGAGGAGGACGTGATGGTCGGCAACCGCTGCGGTGGCGCTGTGAGTCGTTGCGCCTCGCTGGATCAGTCGGTTGCGATGCCCCTGGTCGCCCAGTGGAATGCCGCCCACTTCACCTCCACCCCGCAGGAATCGGAACCGTGCGCCTCGACGCACAGAACCTGCAAAAATACCCCACGGGGTACCGTGGATTCTTGACACCCATACGAACGCCGCCACGATCGACAAGGAGATTTCGATGCTTCTCGAACGCATCTACGACGAAGACCTCGCCCAAGCCGGATACTTCATCGGCTGCCAGGCCAAAGGAGAGGCAGTGGTGGTCGACGCCCGCCGCGACATCGGTGTGTATCTGGATCTGGCCGATCGGCATGGCATGACCATCACCGCCGTGACCGAGACCCATATCCATGCCGACTACCTGTCCGGCACTCGCGAGCTGGCCAAGGCCACCGGGGCGGTCACCTACGTCTCAGGAGAGGGCGGCGACGATTGGCAGTACGGCTTCGAGGCCGAACGCCTCCACGATGGCGACACGCTGGCTCTGGGCAACATCACCGTGCAAGCCGTTCACACGCCCGGTCATACCCCGGAGCACCTCTCGTTCCTGGTGACCGACGGTGCCTTCGCCGATGCTCCGGGATACATGTTGACGGGCGACTTCGTCTTTGCCGGTGATCTCGGCCGCCCGGACCTACTCGACGAAGCTGCCGACGGTGTCGACACCCGTTTCGAGGGTGCCAAACAGATCTTCCGCAGTCTGAAGCGGTCGTTCGTCACGCAGCCGGATCATATCCAGGTCTTTCCGGGTCACGGTTCGGGCAGTGCCTGCGGAAAAGCTCTCGGCGCGTTGCCGTCGACCAGCGTCGGCTACGAACGTCG
>NZ_JBFBMD010000043.1:0-19649 GCF_040686915.1 Rhodococcus sp. NPDC077669
CCGACCGGGAAATCCGCCGGCTGGTCGTCGGGGACACGATCGCTGAGATCTATCACCGATCCGCCGGTGTCTACGGCATTCTCCGGGTCCGAGCTACATCGAGGGCTTCCGTCGGCGGCTGAATTGTTGTCGGCGTGGGGCAGGGATCAGGGTCTGTTGCCGAGCAACGACACGGCATCGATGCAGCGTCCACCGAGAGGCGTTCGACTGTTCCGTACGGCAACTTCGGTCGTTCGGTGCCTCCGCACGCCTGCGGCGATCCAACACCAGCGGCTGCAGCACAGTGCGATGCGCCGTTTACCGCGCGCCATCGAACGACGGTGCGCCTCATCCCGTGATGGCGGACAGCGAGCGTGAAGCAGACTCCAGGGACTCCACCAGGATCAGCTCGAGTGCAGGCAGTCTGGCAGCCGACACGGCCACCGCAGCTGCGCGTGTTCGCACACCGAGACCGCGTTCCATTCCGGCGCGGGCAGTTTCGGTCCAGGCCTGGGCGCAGTGATCGGCGGCCACCGCGAGGTCTGCGGTAGCGGGATCACCGGTCAGACGTGCAATCTCGGTACAGCCGTCGGCGAGAAGCCGACGAAAGAGCCCGCCTCCGGTTCCGGCCTTTTCGATGAAGATACCGAGACTGAACAGCAGCGTCTCGAGGTCATTGGGCGGAAGGTCGACCCAGCTCTTGACGTCGGTTGCCAGCTGGTCGACCGCGGCCAATCCTTCGGCACCGGCCGCTGGTACGTGGTCGGCTATTCCCGGTGTCGATGGGACGCGCATGCTGGCGGCGGATCGGGCAAAGGCCGCGGCCGCGGCAGTCGACACGGGCGGCAGTGTCTGTGGCCATGTGATTCGGTACGTGCAGTGACGTGTCGGTTGTGGGAACGAGGTGGAGGATCGCGCCCGAGCCAGCGCGTCGAGCGGGATCTCCTGCACGTCGGCCCGATCGTTGTCGACGACCGAGGCAGTCCCCCCGATCTCGTCGTAGCCGATCACCACGATGTCGTGGCGACTCATCTGCAGTTTCACCCGTAGGTAGGGCAGTTCAGCGATATCGGCCCAGATCAGGCTGGGTCGTCCCGCATCGATGTCGTCGCGAACCCATGACCATCCCTCAGCGGGATCGTCGGTCGTGAGAACCTCGACTTGTCCGCCGAGCCTGCGCGGCAAGTCGATCTCGAAGTCGGCACCGCGGCCGACCAGGTATATCGGTGGGACCAGGTCGGCCGATCGCAGGTAGGACAAACCGAGATCACCACCCAGTGCGAACACCAACCCCTCGTCGGGTGGTCCGTCCCATCCCAGACCGTGCCAATGGAGAAGGTCTCGCATTGCACCTGACCCGCAGTGCCCTCCCATCCGGTGGGGATAGTTCTCGATCAGAGTCGTGTGGGTCACTGTGGCTGCCTTTCGGGTGGCTGGTCGAGCGCGCGTGTCGGCACGCTCAGCTGTTCTGGATTCTGTCGAGATACGTTCGGCGAGCAGCCATGTCCACGTCCGCGAGGAACACCGAATCTGTGTTCAGGGCCGCACCCAGTCCGGTCGCCAACCACCGGGGGACGAATTTCACCGCCGCGACCATTGCGCCTGCGAGACGGGTGACGCGGACGAAGGGGCGTGGATACTCGATCAGATCTGCTGTCGCGCGGGCGATCTCCTCCGGCTCGGCGTTGCGTAATCCCTTTGCGCCGGCGGTTCCGGCGACGAGTTCGGTGTTGGTGAACGTCGGGCGGACTGTGGACAGTCGAACCCCTGACTTGCGGTACTCCAGTCGTGCGGCCTCTGTGAATCCGATGACTGCGAACTTGGTAGCGCAGTAGGTCGCCAAACCAGGTACCGCGAGCTCGCCGGCCAATGACGCAGTGTTGATGATGTGTCCGGTGCGGCGCGGCAGCATTCGCTGAAGAGCCAGTTTGGTCCCGAAGATGACCCCCAGGACGTTGATCTCGACTTGCCGCCGGGTTACTGCATCGTCCTCTTCGTGGGCGTGGCCGGTAGGCATGATGCCCGCGTTGTTGATCAGGATGTCGAGGGGTCCGAGTTCACGTTCGACCAGGTCCAGAAACGTTGTGAACGAGTCAGGTTCGGTGACGTCGAGTCGGGTGACGACCTTCACCCCGAGTTCGGCGGCGGCCTCCTTCGCACGTGCCTCGTCGATGTCTCCGATGGCGACCCGGTGGCCTCGTCGAATCAACTCCTTCGCTGTCTGATAGCCGATGCCGCGAGCTCCACCTGTGATCGCCACGGTCCTGGCGGGGGTGTGAGGTGCGTTGTTCATCATGCTGCGCTCCTTGCATAGATATGCGACATCGGGACACGCCGTTCGACCCGCTCTCGCGGTAGCGGCTGCGCACACGGAAGAGGGATATGGGTATCGCGCGGCGTCTCGTGCCCGGGGAGGCGTTCGGATCGGTCGTTCATCGCGCGCAGCCGCAACCCCGGCGGCAGAACGGGTCTCGTCTGTTCGGTGCAACTTCCGGTGTCGGCCAGAACACGGCCACGCCGACGAGACAGTCGTGCGGCACAGCTCTGCCAGCAGGTATCGGCTCACCCGATTCGAAGGTGTCCGAGGCAGTCCGAGTGTTCACGACCGCGATTGTTCGCGGAGAGAACTCCGACCGATCGGCAGTCGGCCGCGATACGGGGTTCAGGGCGTATGTTCTCACCGCTTGTGTTCATCGAGACCCCCGCGGCGGGTTTCGATCCCCGGATTTTCGTACGGCCGGGTGCGGCGATCGGGTGTGCCGGTGAAAGCCTCGTCGAGTGGGTGAGCGCCCGTGAAGATCTTCGGTCCGTAGGCGTGCCGAAGCACCGTCAAGATCGCGTCCAAGGGTAGGTCGTCGAAGACTCCTCGCTCGCGGACATACTCCATGTGCTGGGCTCCGTCTGCGGTGAAGGCATGCATGAGAGCATCGCGATCGCCGTCGAATTCCACTGGTGGCACGCCGAAACGAGCGCACAACTCGACATTGAAAGCCGGCGTGGCCTTCAACCACCGGCCCTCGATGTAGAGACGACTGTAGCCGTGATAGACGAACAGGTCGGTGCCGCCCATCAGCGCGCGCAACGCCTCGGTCTGCAGGTGATTTCGGACGTCGGCGAAGCCGAGCAGTGCCGGAATACCCGCCGCCCGGCACACTGCGGTCAAGAGCACCGCCTTCGGGACGCAATAAGCGCGCCCGGTCTCGAGGACGAAGCTCGCTCGATAGTGGGCCGGATCGTCCGACACGGTGTACGGGTCGTACCAGATCTGGTCGCGGACGGCGGCGAAGAGGCGTCTGGCCTTGTCACGGTCGCTGCTCGCATCCCCGATTGCCGCGGCGGTGAACGCCCGCACGGATTCGTGCTCGATGTCGAGGAAGTCAGTTGCTCCCAGGTGCGCGTGTGGTGGCTGCTTCGTATGTGCCCCGGGCGGGCGGTCTGTCATGGTCATCGCTGATGTTCCCTTTTCTGAGCAAGCCGGTTGCTGTGTGCACAACGACCAAAGGATCGGTCAGTTGCGCGCGAGTCCGCCGAGCATCAGGTCTTCGCGTTGGACGGGGAGTCGCTGGGCGATCACCCGTTTGCTGTACATGAACTCGCGCGGGCGACCTATGCAGTCGGCGGCAATGAGCTCACCGGCCTGGAGATAGAAGCAACTGAAATCACTGTCGCGGGTGGGGTCACCGCTGAGAACCACTTCGTCGTATCCGGTGTTGAGGCCGGCGATCTGCAGCTTGAAGTGATACTGATCTGACCAGAACCACGGCAACGCTTCGATTTTTCTGGACTTCCCGCAGGCGGTCGAGGCAGCGACTTTGGCCTGCTCTCCTGCGCTCGAGACGGACTCCAACCGTAGTCGACGGCCGTAACGGGCCATGTCGTGGCTCGCGCAGTCCCCCGCCGCCATGATGTCGGGGTCGTTGGTCCGAGTGTGATCGTCGATCACGATGCCGTTGTCGATGACAAGACCCGCATCGGCGGCGAGGTCGGTGTTCGGCTCGACGCCGACACCGACGATGACCAGATCTGCGGGGATCGATTCCCCGCTGGCCAAGGTGACTTCACGAACCTCACGGTCACCGGACAGGCCCTCGACCATCGCGTTCGTTCTGATGTCGACTCCCTGCTCGCGATGTATCCGCTCGAAGAACGTCGATACGTCGGGGGCAGTGACCCGCTCGAGCACACGCCCAGCTGCCTCGAGGACTGTGACCTGTACGCCCAGTACGCGCAGCGATGCCGCTGTCTCGAGTCCGATGTAGCCGCCTCCGACGATCACCACCCGCCGACCAGGGCTGGTGGCCATACGGATCCTCTCGACGTCCGCTGCGGTGCGCAGGTAGTACACCCCGTGGAGATCGGCCCCGGGAACGGTGAGCCGACGAGGACGGGCTCCCGTGCACAGCGCGAGCTTGTCGTAGGCCAGCTTCTCGCCGGTGTCGAGAACGACGTTGCCTTCCGACCGAGCGATGGCCTCCACCTGCGCGTTCAGAAGCTGAATACCTTGCTTGGAGTAGAAGTCCGTGCTGCGAATGGCGATGTCGTCGAGTACGCATTTGCCCGCCAGGTATGCCTTCGACAGCGGGGGGCGTTGATAGGGAGTGGCAGACTCGTTACCGATGAGGACGATGTCGCCTGTCCAACCCTCTTGGCGCAAACTTGCTGCCAGTTGTGCCCCAGCATGGCTTGCGCCGACGATGATCGCCCGTTGCGATGTCATGCGCTGGAAGTAGGCGTCAGGCGCACCATCATCTTGCTGATGCCCCGCACGAAATTCGACTGAACGTACTCGGGGTCGCCGACGACCTCGATGTTCTCGAAGCGGGGAAGCAACTCCTCCCACAGAATCCGCAGCTGCATTTCGGCCAGTCGATTGCCCATACACCGGTGTACACCGAATCCGAACGCGATGTGATTGCGCGCATTGGCGCGATCGATGATGAAATCATCAGGATTCTCGAAAACGCGTTCGTCGCGGTTACCCGAGGCGTACCACATCACCAGTTTGTCGCCCTTGCGGATGAATTGTCCGTTCAGAACGGTGTCGGCTTTGGCGATTCGGCGCATGTACGCCAATGGTGTTTGCCATCGGATGATTTCCGAGTTCATGTTGGGGATCAAATCGGGATTGGCCTTCAGTTTCTCGAACTGGTCGGGGAATTGGTTCAACGCAAGAACGCCACCGCTCATCGAGTTTCGCGTCGTGTCGTTGCCACCGACGATCAGCAGTACGAGGTTGCCCAGAAATTCCATCGGACGATCGATCAGATCCTTGGTGTCCTCGTTGCTCTGCAACATGGTGATCAGATCGAAACCGGACTCTTCCCCTACAGACCTCCTGGCTGCTTTGTCATGCCAGAGAGCGCTGAGGCCACGGGCCATGTCACGCATGCCTTCAAACACCTCGTCGTTGTCCGAGGGCCCACCGTTGGCTTGCTCCATCGAGGTTGCCAGATCAGACCAGTAGACGAGTTTGCGGCGTTGTTCGTAGGGGAAATCCAGAAGAGTTGCGAGCATCCGAGCTGTCAACTCGATCGAGACATTCTGGACCCAGTCGAACGGCTCGTTCAAGGGGAGGTCGTCCAGCACCTCCTGCACGCGTGATCGGATGAGTCCCTCCATCTCCCGGAGGTTCTTCGGTGCGACCACGCCTTGGACGGCAGCCCTCTGTCTGTCGTGGCGTGGTGGGTCCATCGCGATGAACATCTCGATATCGAGAAACCGGGGCGGGACGCCGATGACGATGAACGGCTCGGCGGAAAACAGCGCATGATTTTTGTCGACGGCCACGATATCGGCATGGCGCGTGACCGACCAGAACGGGCCGAACGGACTGTTGGGTTGGTAGTGAACCGGTGCCTCGTTGCGCACCCGTTCGAAGTACGACTGCCACCGCCCTTGTCTGTAAAGGAAGGGGTTACTGAGGTCGATGTCGGCGAGCTCGACATCCTCGACCGGTGGGATGGGACTTTCGACGAAGATCTTCTTGCCATTCGTTCCAGTCACCCACCGTCGGGTCTTGTCGTACAGATGAGCGCCCTGGATCTGCAGGCCTATCGGGATGGTCGACTGGACCTTGTCGGTGATCGACTCAGAAACTTTCATGCTGTCGTGCCTGCCTTTCGCATATCACAGTTGGAATTCAGGTGTTCGAACGATCAGGCCATCCCACGCTTCCGAGGCCACCATCTGGCACGACAACCGAGAAGTGGGTTCACGCTCGGGGTTCATCGCCAGCATCTCTTCCTCGTCGGCGCCGGACAGACCCACCTCTCCTGACCACTGCGGGTCGACGATCACATGGCAGGTGCCACAGGCCGTTTCGCCCCCACAGTCCCCATCGATCCCCGGCACAGCATTGTCGGTTGCAATCTGCATCAGCGATCGACCTTCGACCAGAGCCGCCTCGTGCTTCTGACCATCGTGGGCGACGAAAGTTACAGCTGCCATGTCAACTCCTCAATTTTCTTCCGCGATTGATAACAGTGTCGCCGCAAACGTGAATGGCGGCCATGTTCCGTAGACAAAAACTTGTGAACTCGGGTCAGACGGTTCGCCCTCAGAGATCCGACCTGAGTCCACTCCAGATATGAAGTGCGACAGCTCTGCGCTCTACATGAAGGCATCGAGCGGCTGAGTTCCCGTTTCGAAATGCGCGCTCACCAAGTACTTCTTTCACCGCGGAGCCGTCTCACCAGCGACTAGATGGCCATTTCGGATCTCGACGATCGGCAGTCGCAGACCACCCGGAGCGTCCACCGGGACGACCGGCGAGTTGGGGGCGATGGGATCGAGCCGCTGATACGGAAGCCCCTGTGCCGGGCGAAGATCCAGCTCACCCTTGTTCGGCCACAGCGCGGCGGACCGCTCGGCCTGCGCGCTGATGGTCAGCGACGGGTTCACTCCGAGGTTGGCCGACACGGCCGCCCCGTCGACCACGCTCAGCGTCGGGTAGCCGTGGACGCGGTGGTACGGATCGATGACGCCGTGCGCCGAATCCGAGGCGATCGCGCAGCCGCCGAGGAAGTGGGCGGTGAGCGGAATGTTGAACAGCTCTCCCCAAGTGCCACCTGCAACGCCACCGATCTTCTTCGCAATGCGCCGGGTGGCGTCATTGCCCTCGGGGATCCACGTCGGATTCGGCTCACCGTGCCCCTGCCGGCTCGAGATCTTTCGGCCGAACGGCCCACGCTTGGTGAACGTGGTGATCGAGTTGTCCAAATTCTGCATCACCAGCGCAATGATCGTGCGCTCGCTCCAGCGCCGGACGTTGACCACACGGACGAACTGAACCGGGTGTGCGATCAACGCGAACACGAACTTGAGCCACCGCGGAATCTTCCCGCCGCCGTCGGTCATCAGGGTCTGCAGCATGCCCATCGCGTTGGAACCCTTGCCGTAGCGGCACGGCTCGATGTGCGTGTTCGGACTGGGATGGAACGAGGACGTGATCGCGACGCCGCGCGTGAGATCCATCGACGGGTCCACCACGTATTTGGCCGCTCCGACGATCGACTCGGAGTTGGTACGCGTCAGTTCCCCGAGCGTGTCCGACAGGCGGGGCAGCGCGCCGGTGTCCTTCATCTTGTGCAGCAGGTTCTGGGTGCCCCAGGTACCGGCTGCCAACACGACATTGGCAGCGCTATACGTCTTCCTGCCCTTGCGGAGCCGAGCACCGGTGCGCTCGGTGTCGACGTCCCAGGTGCCGTCGGATCGGGGGCGAAGGCCGGACACCGTCGTCATCGGCACGATCTCGGCTCCCGCGCGCTCGGCCAAGCCGAGGTAGTTCTTCAGCAGGGTGTTCTTGGCGCCGTGACGACACCCCGTCATGCACTCACCACATTCGATGCATCCCGTGCGCTCGGGGCCTGCACCACCGAAGTACGGGTCCAAGACTGTCCTTCCCGGCTCGTCACCGAAGAACACGCCCACCGGTGTCTGAACGAAAGTATCGGCGACGCCCATGTCCTCGGCGACCGACTTCATCACCTCGTCGGCGGGGGTCATGTGCGGATTGCGCACCACGCCCAGCATGCGGGTGGCCTGGTCGTAGAACGGAGAAAGCTCACTGCTCCAGTCGGTGATGTGCGCCCACTGCTTGTCCTCGAAGAACGGTGCCTGCGGCTTGTACAGCGTGTTCGCGTAGTTCAGCGATCCACCGCCCACTCCGGCACCGGCGAGGATGAGGCAATCGCGCAACAGGTGCACGCGCTGGATTCCGTACAGGCCAAGCTTCGGTGCCCACAGAAAACGCTTGATATCCCAGCTGTTCTTCGCGAAGTCCTTGTCCTCGAAGCGTTGGCCGGCTTCCAGGATCCCGACTCGGTACCCCTTCTCCACCAACCGAAGCGCGGTCACGCTCCCGCCGAAGCCCGAACCGACGATCAAGACGTCGTAATCGATTGAACTGCTCGGTGGCGTTGCCATGGCGTCTCCTTCTGGTTCTTCAAACCGGATAACTGCTCCTCGACCCGGGGGCCTGGACCCCAGCGCGAGAGTGCACCCTCGAGGGTTTGACCAAAGCCGACGGCCTGCCTACCTGCCCACAGTACTATACATACGGTGACTTTTTGTCCAATTAATGGACAGATGCACGCTATATGTACAGATATTAGTGATGCAGCTCATCAACCACCAGCCGTTGACGCTTCCGTCACCGACAAGCCGAACCGAAAGGAGGCGGTGCGTCAGAAGCCAGCAATGAGCTCTGACGAGAAGCCGAGGTGCACAGGCGGCGGAGCAAGCCCCGACATCGACAAGCTAGATCCTCAGCGATCGTCACCGAAATGGCGCGCCGCTCCAGAATTGAACTACCAGGGAAGTATGACACTAAACGCTAGAGACTCATTTGATAGAAACACTTGTGGACGAGATAGAAAATAGAAAAGTAGAGTTGACCGAGAATATCTCTTCATTCATAAGTGCATCAATCCATGAAATGAACGGCCACGCAGACATAACCGGTCTTCTACACACCAAGAAGAAAGGTTGAGTTGTGCATAAAGCACAAGGACTCCTTGCGACTTGGCCAACTTGGACATATCGCAGAACAGTGCCGATCCAGTACGATCGACACCACGACGATGGCTTTTTCAGCCCTCCATGAATGCAGTGGAAATCGAGATATTGTGTTAAATTTTGCATTTTTCACATTGACACCGCTCCTACTGTTCATGTTGGCACCCGCGTGGATTCCGTTGACTTATCATGGGTGCGCGAGTCTGATCGAACGCCGAAATTTCACGACGCGAATACCAGCCAGACAAAGGTCGAGCTACGCAGACGAGGGGTGTGCGTAGCTCGACCTTTGCAATAGAGAGCGCTTTCTGACGCCACAGGCCGGTAGTTGTGCCGGTTTGCCACACTCTGTGTTCGCTGCATGTCGATCGGGAAACCTACCGAAAGAACAGGTGAGTGCTTCGTAGGTGTTCGGCTCAACGCTGCGCCTGATTCGTTCGCCCGCCAGTAACGCCACTCGTCGCATCACTGGCGGCATCGACGCGCTGGCGACAGCAACATCATCCCCCACCACCAATGTCCGAACGTGCCTAGACTTCTATTCATGAGTTCCGTCCACACTGCGCGCCCTGATGGTAGCTACCGGACAGCGGCAACCACTCTGCTTCGTGCGACCGCGTTAGACGCATTGAGCGCTCTCCTGCTGCGGCAAAGTTGGAAGTCGGTGACCATGTCCGAGGTCGCGAAGGAAGCCGGTTTGTCTCGACAGACCATCTATAACGAGTTCGGGTCCCGGCGCGGTGTGGCGGAGAGCTACGCGATACGATTGACCGATCGGCTGGTCAGTGTGGTGGACGATGGCCTCTACACTTGTGTTGGCGATATCAGGTCGGCGCTCGCCCGAGGTTTGGTTGCGTTTTTCGCCGTCTCCGAACGTGACCCATTGGTCAGATCGCTAAGAGAAGAAGACGCGTCCGCAGACCTCCTGCGGCTCATTACTGTTGACAGCACCCAGCTTGTCGAGCGAGCCGCAGATCACCTCTCTGCCACATTTCAGCGATGCTGGGTGCAAGCCCCGAAGCGCCAAGCCGATATCCTGAGCACGTCCATCGTTCAGATGGCCTTGGCGTATGTCTCACGGCCCCCGACTGACGGAGCCCAGACCGCCACCGATATCGCAGACCTACTCGCTCCGTACATCGAGGGGTTCCAAGATTCACAAGCCCATCCAGAGTTGAGCAAGACGACCCGTTTCGGTCGACAGTAGCGACAGCGGTGTACCGCCGGTCTGTGTCACGCAATACCCCATTCCCGAGAGACTCATAGCGCCCTTCCGGACAAGAATCCGTCCGGCGTGCCACCACCTCAGTTCCTGGCGTGATCGACAAAAGCGTCGTCGCAAACGCCAGCGACGGCTATGTTCGGTGGAGTCATGAACTTGTGAATTCGGGTCAAAGGGATCATCGTGAAGCTGAGCGACGAGGGTGTGCCACCGCTTGCGTTCGTTCAGTTGCTCGAACGCCGCGCACTCGACCCTGACGCCGCCGCGCGTCTTCGTGCGATCATGCACCGCGGAGGAACCAGTGAAGCGACGCTCATTCAGCATGACGTGCAGGCACCGATACGGTGGTTTCGGGAGGTCTACCCCGACTCGATATCGCCCAAGCCACTCGACTCGGATTTGCGTTTGCCGAGCAGGCCCAGTTGACATCGTTCGGGCCCCTGAGTTCACCTTTGATCAGCGCTGGTTCGGTCGCCGAGATCGTCGATCTCCTGACATACCTGCCATTGATCTCCACGGCGTTGAAGTCGCAGTTCCACGCTGGCGACTACGGTCTGATCGTCGGGCTCACTGCGCATACAGGGGATTCGGCACTGGACTGCTTGGTCATCACCTACGGTGGGCGGCGTTATTACGACTGCTGGTCATGCTCGCCGGTGGCACTCCATCTGAGCTGGCCGGAGCCGACCGAGGCGAGCCACGACAAAGGTCCGGGGTCGAATCGCCGGTTCTTCGACGCTCCGATTTCCTTCGTCCACGTACCCGAGGACACCCTCAACAAGGCTTGTCGGTTCTCGGACCCTCTCGCATATCGACTCGCTATCGCTGATCTGCAGCGAACGCTCGCCCATCGGGGTGGGTCCATGACATCCGCCGAGAAGGTGAGGCAACTGTTGGAAAAGGACCTCGGACAGCGGACCAACCATGATGTTGCACAAGCATTGTCAATGTCCAGCAGCACGTTGAAACGGCGGCTTGCCGAAGAAAGAACCACCTACAGCAAGGTGCGCCAATCGCTGCTGTACGAGCGCGCGATGCTACGGCTCCTCGACCGCTCGGTTTCGGTCAGCGAGATCGCTACTGAACTCGGATACAGCGACCTCGCCAACTTCTCTCACGCCTTCAAACGCTGGACCGGACGCTCTCCGAAAGATTTCCGAAACCCACGACTCTCGGACGACCCGGATTCGACGTAGACCCCACAGAACGGGGTCGAGATCGATGCCTCGTTCGTCCGCGGCCTGGTCGATCTTCATCGCGGAGATTTCGGAGACGTCGCCGCCTCCCTGCCGTGAGAAAGACAAGTTTTTTGCAAACCCGAGTACGAACCACTTGTCACTCGACGGTATCGGCCGGCACGCGTGTGGTCTCCGATTCGAGAAAGTCGACGAGTGCTTCCAACAGGCTGTCCGCGCGGGTTTCGACATCGGCGAGGACAGAGTCCACGTCATCGAGAAGACCGTGGGCGTGTCTACGCGCAAGCGTTCCATGTTCGTAGTAGTCGGGGTCGAGCACGACCCGCGGTACTGGATCCGATGCCACGATCCGCTCCGGCTGTTGTGACCGCGCAGTGGGCTGCAGGTGGGTGCCCGTCCGTCAAATGCATTCGCACGATGCCCGCTACCGCACGCGAAGTGAGTGCAGTCGCAGCCAACGGGGTGTGGCCCCACCGGTCGATCGCAGTCGACAGCGGCTGTTGACCGGCCGGGTCGAAATACCGGTCGTATCCGCCGAGCCCGGTGCCGTCCACGGCATCGAGAGCGTCGGCGAGCATTCGGGTGCTCGGATACGCCCGGATGACAAACGTCAAACAGGATTGGCGACTCATGGAATCGCACAAGTGAAGATCTCAATTCGCCCACTGCCCCAACAGTGCCCCAACAGTATCGCATCGAACGCACCGCGATACAATCGAAACCTGTATCCCACTATGTATTACGCAACCGCCACGTCGGTCATGCAATACCTGAGCTACTTCCGTCCCACTCCTCCAATTATGAAGCATTCGATCCAAAGGAGCCAGGCTAAGACCTTTCGTGCCCCCACCTCACAAGTCGACTCCCATATTTCCGCAATCCCATTGGTGCGCAGCTATATCGCTCCATCAACATCATGATGCAGCCTTCCAAACATCTCACTCGGCCTCAACGAAACATGGCGCTGAGGCCCTCCTCGGAGGCACGCCCGAGTAGCCATAAAGGGACCTCGACGGCTAGCGTGCAGCTCCACATGCACAAGCCCCCTATCGACCGGCCTTTACCGCGGTAAAGATCACAAGGAAGCGGATCGGGTTGCCCAGCCTCTTCGTCATGCGGGGCCCGGCAGCCGGCAATCACATAGATCTTGCTCAACCACGGGGCTAATAGACGATGCCACTCCCCCAGCGCGGGCCAAGCCCGTCAGAGCGGATCCCATCGAATAGCGCCACTCGAAGGACTGCGCCCTCCAACTGGCCCCTGGAGAGGCACTGTGAGTTTTCAGGACATCGCCCCGGAAACAGTAAAGCCCGAATTGAACTCGAGTCCTTTCGTCACAGTGACAAAAGACAGTAGGGTTCCGATATCCTCGATACTGGGTCACGAATGAGCGCACCAACCGCGATTGCACTTACAAAAGTGCACCGTACAAATTCAGGCCAAACCAGCATGCAACGGGATGGCTGAAATTGCCGGGATGGCAAATAGTGGAACGCGAACTCACTAGACCTCCCCCTTCCACGGCTCACCCGCATGAACAGCAATTAACATCCGGCGGTGCGAGGCCGCCCTTTACCGCGGTAAAGACATGGATTCAGCGGCCGCTCGGAAACATAGCGTAACGACCCGCCCATCGTGAATGGGCGTGTTAACCAACTTGGCACTGTCCGAAACCCGCCCGACAACGATTGCACACTAACTCCGACTTTGTCAGCAACTGCATCAGAATTCCTGGTCGCGAAAGATCGCAAAGCACTGCAACAACATGCAACCACACCTACACGAACTGCAATAGCTCTTGCCCAGCACTGCAGCTAGGTCAAAGTATCCGATCTTTACCGCGGTAAAGATCGCAACTTCGGACAGAACCTGGCCGCACCGAACCTTCCTGACAACTGCTCAACCGACCAGCGACCCAGCCTATGTTGGGAGACGGCCACCAGCCGCAGCACTCAGGCCGCTGCACCTATGGCAGAACCATCGCACGACTATGCAACGGCATGTAGGTGTATCCGCTCAGACGCGGCAATCTGGCTTGCCCGTACCTAGATGGTGAATCAGACAGGCAGGGCACCGCCTTCTCTGCGATTTCGACGTTCACCGCGGTAAAGGCTCGACGGTAAGAAATGCTGCAGCGGTAACGAGCCGGTGAGCACCGAAGCCCGGCGGGAGGGCTATCCACCGGATCACATACATGCTCCGGCGAGTCGAAGCTCTAACCGAGGACTCAGCGCGCCTCGTGATGTACATTTTGAGGGCGCAAGCAACTCCAAGTGCTACGCGTTCTCGCGGATCTTTACCGCGGTAAAGATCATCGCAAGAACACCACACCGAAGTAGCCGCGACGCGGTGAAGCAAACGGAAGGTGGGCTCAATGCCCGTACACGTAATAATTAGCCAGAAGGGCGGAGTGGGGAAGAGTACCCTCACAATGAACCTGGCGGCAGTCAAAAATGACGTTCTGACTCGATCCGGATCCAAGCAAAGCGAATCGCCAGTTTTGGCAGCATCCATAGACCCTCAGGGCTCAGCAGTGTGGTGGGCCGAACGAGTGCAGGACCTTCCATTTCGGGTCACTCAGATCGACGACCCCGAGATGCTCCGGCATCTACCGAACTTGGATGGAATCAAGCACGTTTACGTTGACACTCCGGGCTGGATTGGCGATCGCCCCGGGGCGGTAGATAACGGCACTTCAGGGCAAGCGCTCGACACTGTACTTTCAGTAACCGATCTCGCGATTGTCCCGATCGTCCCGGAGCCACTCAGCTTCGACCCGACAGCCCGCACGATCTCCAAAGTGCTTGAGCCAAAGGGAATCCCGTTCATTGTCGTCATCAACAACTGGGATCCAAGAGACGGCCGAGTTGATCTCGAGCAGACCGAAGCTTTCGTCCAAGCGCAAGGTTGGCCACTCGCCAACACAGTTGTTCGGCACTATAAGGTGCACAGTCGAGCCGCAGCTCAAGGGCAAGTGGTTACCGAGTACCCGCCGAATCGGGCATCGCTGCAGGCACGCGAGGACTTCCAACGCCTATGCCTCGAGCTGGAAGTGGGTAAGTAAGTGGCTACTTCACAGAAGTCCCGAGGCGGCCGAGTCGATTTTTCTAGTCTTGTTGGTTCGGTAGGGGATAGGTCGCCTGTGGATGCAACCATCCCTGTGGATGGCCAATTTAGACCAGACGTGCCTTTGTCCGAACTAGTAGCCAACCCTCGGAATCCACGATCAGCGGTGGGGGACCTCGCCGATCTGGCCACGATCGCAGAGCGGCAGCTTCAACCTGGGACGGTTGTTACGAGCGCACGATGGCTCGATCTTTGGCCAGAGGATGTCGCCATCATCGGTTCTGCACGTTGGGTTGTGGTCAACGGCTGCCGCCGGCTTGCTGCGAGCGAGAAGTATGGCCGCAAGGGAATGGATGTAGTCGTTCAGGACAGCCTCGCATCATCCAAAGAGGCCATCCTGTGGGCATCAATAGTTGAAAACCTGGACAGGCAAGACTTTGACGTCATCGAAGAGGCAGAAGCTGTCAACCTCCTTGTTACTGAACTCGGAAGCGCCACCAAGGCCGCTCAAAAGTTGGGACGCTCAGAAGGCTGGATCTCGCAGCGGCGCGCCTTGCTCAAACTAGAGCCTGAGTTGCGGGAAAAACTGCGTTCGGGCGATCTCGCGATTCGAGACGCTCGAGCGCTGGCGCAGATTCCGTCTGCGGAGCAGGTTGCTAAGTGGGCCTCGCGCCAGCAGGACCCGCCATCGCCGAAAGCAGACGACAAGAAGCCACGCCGCCCCTCCGATGCTGACAAGCAGATAGCATCCCGCAGCGCCGCCGTCCGGGCACTGACGAAACTGAAAAGCGATCCCCAGTCAGTGGCAGAAGTGATCAGAGAAGCGCTCAGCGAGGAAGACATACGCGAGCTCGTGAATACGCTTCAGGACATCTGACGCACTTTTTCAAATCGACAGGGCCTCGGCGGAAGAAGTTCTTCCGCCGAGGCCCTGTTGCTAATCATCCGATTCGGACGATGGGGGAGTGGAGCGGCCACTTCCGCCCAGCTACGCCGGTGTGTGCCAGATGCGCAGTACGTCAGCTCGCGCCCCGGCGGGGCTGATAAAGGCGCTCTTGGCGTGTCCCCGGTAAACGGTGCCATCTTGTTTTAGAGTCTTGTTGCCCATGAGCTGGGCGGATAGGACGATGGAGATCATGGCTGGACGGAAACGGAACTCTGCCGAGGACATCGTGCGCAAACTGCGCCGTGCCGATGAGCTGACCGCTGCAGGCAAGACGCAAGAGGAGATCGCGGCGGAGCTCGAGGTGTCGGCGGCGACGTTGTACAACTGGCGGCGTCAGTACGGCGGGATGGACACCGATGCCGCGAAGGAACTCAAGGAGCTTCGCGAGCAGAACGGCAAGCTCAAACGCCTGCTCGCCGAGGCCGAGCTGGAGAAGGACGCACTGCGGGAGGTAGCGAAGGGAAAATTCTGAGCCCAGCTGCAAAGCGCCGCGCCGTCGACATGCTCGTGAACACCATGAGTCTGTCGAAACGTCTGGCGTGCAAAGCTGTTGGGCTTGCCCGCTCTGGCAGGTCCCCGATATTCGGGCCACCGTGTATCGGGGACCTGCCACTCTGATCAATGGTTATTACTAGTCACCCTTAGTTTCTAGGATTAAAGCAATGTAAATTGCATTTTCCGCATCATCTACACCAAAACCGCAGTTCAGCACGGTTTTCGTCTGCAGAAATGTCGGTGACCTGCGTTAGGCTGGCGATATGGACTTCCGACCGGCCCGAACACCTACGGTGGGCGTTGCTGAGAGCGTCAGGGCGGTCGCTGTCGAGCCGACTATTCCGCCCGCCGTCGCGAAGCGGATTGCGGCCGCTGTGCAGTCCTCCCGTTCCCAGGGAACCCGCAAGACCTACGCGGCGGCGTGGAGCCGCTTCACCAACTGGTGCGAGTCGAATGGTCACGTGACGTTGCCGGCGCACCCGATCACCGTTGCCGCCTACCTTGTCGACGCCGCCGACACCCGCACGGAAACAGGGGAGCGGGCCTACGCCGTTGCCACCTTCGGAACCTGGATCGCCGCGATCAACCACCAGCACCGCACCACAGGCCACCTGTCTCCGTCCGCGCATGAGCTCGTCACCGCAACCCTTTCGGGGATTCGGCGGGAGTACGCCGCGGCGGGGGACCGACCTCGAACGCCACGAGATCCGCTGCTGGTCGACGACATCAGGTTGCTCGTATCGACCGCCCGAGACCGGTGCAGAGGCTGGGCCGACGAGGTCCTCGAACGCCGCGACTCCGCGATCCTGCTCCTCGGGTTCGCCGGCGCGTATCGCCGCAGCGAGCTGTCCGAGATGGTGTGCGGGGACGTCACCGTACACCGGCACGACGGACTCCACATCCGGCTGCGGAAATCGAAAACCGACCAAGAGGGTAGGGGAGCGGTGAAAGCGCTGCCGTACACCGAGTCTCATGAGACCTGCCCGCCCTGCGCCTACGTTCGCTGGGTGCAGGTTGTCGCCGCCGACGACGCCGGCGGCAGGCCTGCAGTGATCCGGCTACTCCGGAAGCGAGAACCGTTCGACGCTCACGTGTGTCGAGGGGGAGTACCTCGCACCGCAGCCCGCGCACCGCTGCTCCGGTCCGTCGCGAAGAACGGCAACCTGGGTACCGCCGCGCTGTCTGGAGCCGCAATTCACCAGACCATCCGTCGCCGCGCCGAACACGCCGGCTTCGATCCGACCGCACTCGCGAAGCTGGGCGGACACTCGCTCCGCGCCGGATTCGTCACCCAAAGCACCCGCAACGGTGCCGACGGATCCGCCATCGCCCGCCAGACCGGCCACGTCAGCCTCGACTCCGTCGAGGTGTACCGCCGCGAGCACGCGCCTCTCGCAAGAAATGCAGTCACGGACATCGGTCTCTAGTGGGTTCACTCGGTGTCGGCCTCGCACCCTAGACTCTTCTGTCAGCACTGCCCTACTAGACCCATTTCTGTCGGCGGGGCCTCACGGCAGGAGGATCCGATCAACCAAGAACCCGGTCAGCGATGGAGTCTCGGACTTGGCGCGCTCGGCCTCATTGGCACCATCCTCCTGGTTGGGCGGTCGAATGGGTGAGGCTTGGGATGAGGTCGGACTAAAAGATGCACGTCCCTCACTCGACAAAGAAATCTACGACGTGGTCGCAGAACTGGTTAAGAATCATGGCTGGCGACTGCGAGAGCAGGGGCATAAGTACGCGATCTACTGCCCGTGTACCGAGGATCGAGCGAACTTCATCACGCTACCCGGGACCTCGAAGAACCCTGGCAACGCCGCCAGACGAGTGAAGAGATCAGCATCGAGATGCCCGGATCGGCATGAGCTGATGAAGTAGCTACAACCATTGCTGTTTCCAGTTGACAACAACACAACAGATGAGCATGCTGGGGATATGTCCCCGACCGAGTTTGAGTTCATTTTCGTGATCCCGAAAGTTGCTGACCCGGGTGACGCCCGTATCGCAGCGGCCGAGGAACACCTGGACATGGTGGTTGAGTCGCACGGTGGCCTCACGCTTGCCACGGTTACTGCCGAAGGCTCAGATGCAGTCGCCGCAGCCCTGAATGCGTCCGCCGTGCTGGCAGTGTGCGGTTTGCCACCGGAACGAACTTACCCAGATCTGGTGACTCGCCAGGACATAGCCGAACGTGCCGAGGTGTCTCGTCAGGCTGTCGGAAACTGGGTACGGGGCGAGAGGGTCCAATCGCATCCGTTTCCAACACCAGTGAACCTGGTCGGCGGAGGTGCTTGGCTGTGGGGTGACGTCGTCAGCTGGCTTCGTCAACAAGAACGCAATACTGACGAGGTTGAGTTTCCTTCAATGAAAGACCACGCTCGAATCGACAGCCACATTCTCAATGGTCCGCGTGGTTCGTCGACCATCAAGGGCTACCTGCAAGTTGAGAACGCACTAGGAAGCATTACCTACGCGCCATCCGTCAGCATTCGAGTTAACAACTGGGCCGGTGACAGCTTTCAGTCGAGCTACGCACTCGCAGTATGAGTGACGATGCACCGCGAACAGTCACCGACGCTCGCGAACTCCTAGAGCTCTCGGAACTTACTGACGTAATTTTTTACGAGGTCAGCGGGCGTCGCACGACTGACGCTGACACTTCAAGCGTTTCCATACAGATTGCTCTACGCCATGAAGCGTTAGTCATCGAAGTGCGGTGCCGAGCCACTGTCACTGGTGCGGGTGGTGAATATTTGTCCGATGCGTCGGCAGTCTTCACGCTCAATGCGCCAATTGCCGCGGCCGAACAAGTAATCACCGAATTTGTCGAACGTGTTGGCGTCATGTCTGTCTACCCCTATCTGCGCGAGTCCATCAGTCAGTCGGCGGCTAAACTCGGCCTTGAGCGGCCAGTACTGAAATTGCTTCGGCCGGGTGAAGTCCATGTCACAGTCGACTCCAAGAGCGACCCGACCGATGGCTTTCGGGCGTAAGAATGACCGACTCGAAGTCTCAGAACTTTCCGCCGGGTTGGTACCCGGACCCACAGTCTCCTGCCTACCGATGGTGGGACGGCCAGCAGTGGACGGATAACTGGGCACCCACATCGAACACCCAGCCGAGTAGCTCGCGATCGGCCGTACCCCTGGCTATCGCCCCGATGTCCGCAACCCGTCAGCTTCCTCTGCGCGATTCCAGCGCCCCGGCGACTCGATCGAACATTGGTGGACTGACCACTGCCCCAAGGAATCGATTCAGTCCGCTACGTATAGGTCTTGCCGTCTTCGCAGTAGGCGTAACCGGCTCAATATTGATAGATGCGCTGAGTGGTTCTTCGGGAAACGAATCCCGGCCTGCGATCGAAAGCCCCACTGATCCGTCGACCCTGGCGACCTCGCTGGAGTTGACTACCGATGCTGAGTTCGAGGACGCCCTCACCTACAGCAAGGTCACCGAGTCCGAGTTCCAGAAGATGCTGTACCCGTCAGGAAATCTTGAGGAATTTCCGTACCCTTTCGTAGGGCAAAAAATCGTGCTGTACGGCGAAGTCGACGAATCGGCGCACGATTCGGGGAATGCAGTCACCTTCATCGAAGCAACCACAAGCTGGCGCGATCTGGGTCCGCTCGTCAGCTGGAGGGACTGCCCCAGCTTTGGTTGACATCTGATCTGTGAGGATCGCTCCTCACGGTGGAAGGATGTTCACCATGCCGAAAGCATTTCCCGAGGA
>NZ_JBFBMD010000044.1:0-19151 GCF_040686915.1 Rhodococcus sp. NPDC077669
CACCGTCTCGATGCCGTCCACCCCTGATCCGCCGTCCCCCGAAAGCATGAACAGAATCTACCGCGACCCACCGACACACTTTCGAACACACGTTCCTATCCAACTCTGTCGCCTCAGGCCGCGGTGACGACGGGCACCACTTCGTAGGCCAGCTCCGGTAGTCCGGTCCACCTCATGGATCGGTAACGTCGCACTAGCGCAAGCCCGGTATCGACCCAGAAAGGGCGCACCATGACCGTGCGACCATCCAGCGATCCCACTGCCGCCGACTGGCTCGTCCACGCTGATCGAGATTGGTGGGACCTCGCCACCAGAGGTCCACTGGGGTACGAGAGCTACGCGCGTCTCCGGTTCATCCCGGATCCGACGCACGCGGATCAGCGTGAGGGCGAGGCCGACGTTCCGTACGACGAGCGTTCGGAGACAAACCAATTGGCGATGGTCGTTGCGACGCTGGCCAAACACACGACGACACCAGCGGACTGCTACTTTTGCGTATGGGAGGGGTGGGGTGGTCTCGAGGTGCACGGTGCCGCGCGAATCCACCTCCCGGAACGGGAAGCATTCTTGTTCCGGGGGGCTGCCCTGGACCTATTGCGCTGGGAACAGGCACTCGATCCCCCTGATCGCGAGGGTCTGCCGATCCCCTCGTTCGTCTGGCCCGCCGACCGAGCCTGGTGCATCGCCAACGACATCGATCCCCACTTCGCCACCATCGGTGCGAGCTCGTCCGCGATAAAGGACGTTCTCGCCTACCGTCGAGTCGACACAGTCATCGACGACCCTGCCAGCCCACAACCCTGGTACAGCCATTGAATACCGGCCGCACAGAATGGTCTAACACTGCTCTGCAACAGGATATCTCGGCAACAGGATGGGTGAACGACGGCCTGAAGGTCGTCTCCGAAACCACAGTGGGCTCGCTGGTCCCCACTGTGTTCGACGCCTATGCCCGCATCCTGTATCCCGGGCGCAACGGCACGCCGAATCCCCTTCCGCGGGCGAAACCCATTGCAGCCCGGCATGTTCAGCTGGCATCCATCATCGAGGTACTCGCTGGTAGCACGAACACACCGGACGATTGCTTCTTCGCTATCTGGGAAGGCAACACCGCACTCGACTACATTCGCGATTCGGCACCGACCACGAACATCGCCGGCTACGACTACTTCCTGCTGAGGGGGCCGGTCTCACGTGCAACGGACACCCTCGGTGGGTTGTCACCGAATCTGTGGTGGCCCAACGACCACGCGTGGTGTGTAGCTCAGCACTTCGACTTCCCCTGTGCCTATATCGGGGGCAGCAGGGATGCCGTTGCGGACCTTCTCGCGCTCACAGAGATCGATTCGTCGCCGGTCCGCGTCGACCAGATCATCACCGTGAACTACGACCAGCACATCGACTGAGATACCTCAACCAGTCGATGCAACGGTCTCGACAATCGATGCTTTCCAACGAACTCCGAATCCCGCAGGTATTGAATCCCTTTCGTGGTACTCCAGCGCACCGCTGTACGTCACACTGAACGCGCCGGGATGTCGCGTCGGGATCAATTCCCGTCGTTGCACGAGAAGACCGGCCCGATCATGGATGCGGAGGGTGCCTCGCGGCCGCGTCCGAAAGTCCAACCACAGATACCTGTCCCACACCAGGCAGCCGTGTAACGTCACATCACCGACCAGGCCGCCGTCGCCCATCATCGTGGTGAAGCCGTTCCCGAGATGCGCCACCCACTCCGTCAGACCGTCCACAGTGACAGTCTCGACCCGAGCCGGCACCTCGGCACACATTTGCGCCGGCAGGTCCATCTGGTCGGGTGACGCCCAGTACGTGGTGGGAGTAAACACCGCGCCTACGGCAGGCTCGTCAGGCCACGGTTCCATGTCCTCGAGCATCCACAGTTGCGACATATCAAGCAAACTCACGTCAGAACTGCGCCCTGGGCGCTCCCATTCCCGGGTCGATTTGGAACGGCCCGCTGGCGGACGGCGCTATCGGGAAATCGAAGATTGCGGTGGGGATGTACACGGTGGCACAGGAGTTGGGTATGTCGACCACTCCGGACAGGCGTCCCTCGATCGGGGCCGAGCCCAGCAGCAGGTACGCCTGCTCGGGGCTGTATCCGAATTTGGTGAGGTAGTCGATCGCATGCATGCAGGCGTTCTGGTAGGACAGGTCGGAGTCCAGATACTTCTGCTCGCCGTCGACGGTGACCGAAATGCCCGAGAAGGCAATCCATTCCGAGTACTGCGGTGCGGTGTTTCCGGGCATGAAGATCGCGTTTTCACTGACCCCGTACGTGTCCATGCCGCCCTTGATCAGGTCGACGTGCAGGTCCATGAAACCGCCCATTTCGATGGCACCACAGAAGGTGATCTCGCCGTCACCCTGCGAGAAGTGCAAGTCTCCGAACGACAACTTCGCCCCTGGTACGAACACCGGATAGAAGACGCGAGTGCCCTTGGTGAGATTCTTGATGTCTTGATTGCCACCGTTCTCTCGTGGCGGTGCCGTACGTGCGGCTTCGCCTGCGACACACGAGAACTCGTCGCCGCTCAACGATCCCAAAATTGCCCCGTCGAGTTCGGGTGCTAAAGCCAGCGGGGGAACACGCTGAGGATCCGTGGCAATCAGCGCACCTTCACGGGCGTTCCACTTGGCCAGCAGTGCAGCCGACGGCGCGGTCCCCATCAGGCCGGGATGGGTGATTCCGGTGTACTTCACGTGCGGAACGTGGCGAGATGTGGTGGTCTGGCCGGAAAAGTCCCAGATCGCCTTGTACGCGTCGGGGAATCGATCAGTGAGGAATCCGCCGCCGTTCTGCTTGGCGAAGATCCCCGTGTATCCCCAGCCCTGACCGGCCAGTGGGCCCGAATCTTCCTGTGGGATCGGACCGACGTCGAGGATATCGACGATCAGCAGGTCCCCGGGCTCGGCTCCCTCGATGTGGAACGGCCCGGACAACGTGTGCACGTTGTTGAGCGGCGCATTCAGAATGTCCTCGGCGGAGTCGTCGTTGTGAATGGCCCCGTCGAACCATTCGCGGCAGTGCGCCCGAAACGACGTGCCGGGCTTCACTGTGACCGCCGCCGGGATATCGGGATGCCATCGGTTGTGACCGACGATCTCCTGTTCGGTGAAACTCTTCGTCGAGTCGAGCGGAAACAGCAGTTCGGGCACGAGGCACCTCCGGTTGCGCGGATTCTCCTGCCTCGATCATTGCACCGTCGTGGTGTATTCGGCCCAGTATGACGTGTAAATGTTGTATGACGTTGCGCCGGAACGCCACTGACACGACACCTCGCGCTACCCTCGTGTGCGTGCCCACCTACAGCTTTCGCTGCACACAGCGTTGCGAACCCGTTGAGCAGAGATTCTCCATGGCCGATGTCCCCTCCCAGGTGACGTGCCCGGAGTGCGGCGAGAGCGCTGCACGCCGGATTTCGTCTCCTGCCCTCGGCAGGGGGAACAGCGCTGCGATGAAGGCACACGACGCCTCGCGGGCCACCGCCGACTCACCGACGGTAGTCACCTCCATCCCACGGCAAGGGCGGGCGGCTAGCCCGACGACGTCGAACCCGCTCCACCGTCGCCTGCCACGTCCCTGATCTCGGCGTTTCTCTTTCGTGCCGACGGGGAAGTCCGGGTGCATGTCCCAGCTCCCCGCTCCCCCGTCGATCGCCGACGGCTTCACCACCGACGACGTCGTTTCCTGGGTTGCCGAGCATCTGGGCGACCTGACGCTCGAGCGGCCGGACGGGATTGCCGCCGGCGGCATTCGCGGCGGACAGTCGGCCGCCGACATGGCGCTGGCCGGTCTGGACATCACCGGCTACGCCCGCGACCGCAGCACTGTCCTTCCTGCGAATCGTCGTGGAGCCAGTCGAATGTCGCCGTACATCCGGCACGGTCTGCTCACTCTCCCTGAGGTGTGGGACGCCGTAGCGGACGCCCCTGCGCGCGATCGCACGCGGTACCGGGACGAACTCATGTGGCAGGAATACGCCCGCCACCTCTATGCCCGCGTCGGAACCGATCTGGGGAGATCCCTTCGTCGTGAACAACCACGACCGCACAACTGGACTTCCGAACCCTGGCCCGACGAGATGAACTGCATGTCCACGGTGGTGGGCGAATTGCACAGTGACGGTTGGCTCGTCAACCAAACACGCATGTGGCTGGCGTCCCAATGGGCTGTGCGTGCCGGCGCGACATGGCGCGACGGCGAGGACGAGATGTTCACCCACTTGCTCGACGGCTCACGGGCGGCCAATCGACTGGGTTGGCAATGGACGGTCGGTACCGGAAGCGGCAAGGTGTACGGCTTCAGTCGGTGGCAGGTGAACAAGCGCGCACCATCCCTGTGCCGCAACTGCGCGCTGAAAGACGCCTGCCCCATCGAGAATTGGCCCGACGATGATCTCGGACCGGCAGTCGACGGACCCGATCTCAACAAGGCACCGGTACCCGCGGGCCCCGCGAGCATGGAAGGTGATGGTGCAGAACAGGTCTGGCTGACCGCCGAATCGCTCGGCACCACAGACCCCGCCATGGCTGCGAATCCCGAGCGACCTGCCGTCTTCGTGTTCGACGAACCACTCCTGCACAAGCTTCGGCTGTCCGGAAAGCGACTGGTGTTCCTAGCCGAGACTCTCGGCGAGATCGCGTCGACCCGGCCGTTGGAGGTACGTCGCGGCCGAGTATCCGAGGAACTTTCCGGACGGTCTCTGGCCGCCACCTGGGCACCCGTTCCCGGCTTTTCTCGCATCGCCGACGCCATCGCCCCGGTCGAATTGCATCCATGGCCCTGGCTGACGCGTCCCACCACATCCTCGGTCCGGTCGTTCAGTGCGTGGCGGCGCAGTCACTGACGTGCCCGCACCGTGATCTGCCCTTCCTCGCTGGTGGCGGAGACCGTCTTCGGCGATCTGGGGTCGTTGATCACGTCGACGACGACGTCGCCTTTGTCGGATGCCGCGTCGACGGCATAGAAGTCGGCGGGCGGAAGCCCGATCGTCGTGTCGCCGATCACGTTGCGCGCCTTGACCGATTCCGGTGCAGTACGCGATTCGACGCTGATCTCGCCGAACGTCGTGCTCACATCCACGATGGACGCAGTTGCATCACTGATCTTCACGTCACCGAACCGTGTGTCGACCCGGATGGCTCCCGCCGATCCACGAGCGAACACCGATCCCGACGCTGTCGAGACGGATACGTCTGCACCGACATCCGACAGCACGACATCACCGCCCGCACCGTTCACCGCGAGGGTCAGGCCTGCGGGTATCTGCAATTCGACGTCGGCGTCACACGTCTTGTACCTGCCGTAGGAACATTCCACAGCCACGCTCGACCCGTCCGCACCGACGTCGACCGTGGGGGCGTCCCCTCGGTAGATCCCGTGCGCTCGAACATGCAGCGAATCATCGGGGCTGGGCACGAACTTCAGGTGCGCGAACCCGGTCGTCACAGTCAGCTGCGAGCCGTCGATCGCGTGATCTACCGAGTAGTCGTAGTTCTGAGTCTTCGGAACGGAGAAACCGAGCGCGATCGCCGCAGTGGTGCCTGCTCCGGCCGCACCGACCACGACGGCCGCTGTGGTGATCGCCAACGTGTAGCGCAACAATGGAATTCGATTCATCGAATAGCTCCCAGGTATCGTAGGACTGCCATGACCCGGCGGTGATCCGCACTGCGCCGAGCAATCCGAGTTTGGCGAAGATGTTTCCGATGTGCTTCTCGACGGCTGCTTGGCCTACGACCAGAGTGGAGGCGATGCCGGCATTGGACTTACCTTCGGCCATCGCCGTCAGCACATCTCGCTCTCGCGGTGTCAGCGAGTCGAGTGGATCCGATCGTGGTGCGCGCGCCAAAATCTGTTGCACAACTTCTGGATCGATGACGGTTCCGCCGTCGGCGACCGTTTTCACCGCGTCGGAGAATTCGTCCACATCGGCGACGCGATCCTTCAGCAGATATCCGACGCCGTCCGTGCTCTGCCGAATCAGTTCTGCCGCATACCTTTCCTCCACGTACTGCGAGAGCACCAGTACTCCGACATCGGGCCAACGCTCACGAATGACCAGTGCCGCTCGCAGACCCTCGTCGAGAAATGTCGGAGGCATCCGCACGTCGATGACGCAGACGTCGGGCAGCGGCTCGGTGGACGACATCAGCGTCAACAGCTGCGCCGCGTCACCAACTTTTCCGATCACCTCGGCACCGGAGTCGACCAACAAACGCGCAACACCCTCACGTAGCAGTAC
The DNA here is from genome assembly GCF_040686915.1 of Rhodococcus sp. NPDC077669. Lineage (NCBI taxonomy): Bacteria > Bacillati > Actinomycetota > Actinomycetes > Mycobacteriales > Nocardiaceae > Rhodococcus > Rhodococcus sp. NPDC077669. The sequence goes on from NZ_JBFBMD010000044.1 coordinate 6,270, forward strand.
CGAGTCGTCGGCAATGATCACTCGCACGGGATGGTCACCTCCACTCGTGTCGGGCCGCCCGACGGCGAAGTCACCGTCAGGGTTCCGTCGATTCCGCTGAGCCTGTCGGCCAATCCGGCCAATCCGCCGCCGGGCTCGAAATGCGCACCGCCGCAACCGTCGTCGACCACGGTGACGGCGACGGAGGACTCGCCGCGAGCGACATCGACCTGCACGTTTCCGGCGTGGGCGTGCTTGCCGACATTGGTCAAGGCCTCGGACACCACGAAGTACACCGTCGACTCGGCGGTGGCGTTCAGACGTCGCTCGCCGGTGAGGGCCGGGTCGATGTCGATCGTCACCGGAACTGTCGACAACGCCGCGACCGACGACAGCGCTGCGTCGAGTCCGCGATCGGTCAGGATCGGGGGATGCAGTCCGCGCGTCAACGTTCGGATCTCACCGATCGCGTTCTTCGCCTCCCGATGTGCATCGTCGAGCAAACCCTTCAAGACCACGTCGTCCGTAGCCGACGCGCGAGACTTCGCTTGTCCCAGTGACATTGCCACCGAGACCAGCCGTTGCTGGGCACCGTCGTGCAGGTCCCGTTCGATGCGTCGCCGCTCGGCATCGGCGGCGTCGACGACGCGAGCACGGCTCATGGTCAGCTCGTTCACCCGCTTGCTCGACTCCGACTGCCCGAGAAGTGCTGCAGCGCTCCACCAATCGAGCTTGGCAATCAGGGTCGTCAGTGGCGGAACGCCGGCAACCAGGACTACCAGAGCTGCCACTCCGATCACCGCAACCAGCGGAAAGTCCACTCGTTCGGCTATCTCCAACCCGGTGCCCTCGGGATCGGTGACCAACCACGCGACCGGGGCGGCCGCCAGAACCGGAAGCGCCAGGAAGAGCGCAGGCAGCAAGAACAGCAGCGCAGCCGAGATCGGAATACGAATGATCCAGTAGACGAGCGACTTCCACAGCCCGACGTCACGAACACACCACACCAACCTTCGCCAACTGGTCGGATAGACGATGGTGTCCGGTTTCGTGATCTCGATGCCACTGGTCAGGTCGATGCCCGCTCGCGCCGCGATGTCCAGCCAACGAAGGACCACGATCGTGAACACGAAGACGAGCACACCGCTGAGGGCGAACGGCAACGCGAACACCGCGAGCAGGAGCAGACCTACGATCAGCCATCCGCCCAGTCCGGCGAACGTCGTCGCCAACAGCGACGCCATTGCCAACCACCACTGCTGCGAAATCCACGCTCTGAGCGGATTGAGGGGAATCGGTAATGCCTGGTTCATGCGGATGAGCCTAAGTGGGCAGTCGCCGGGGCGTCCTCACTGCGAACCCACGAGGTGAGGTAGGGCCAGCCCTACCCTCGGCGCGCAGGTCCATGTGAGTTCGCCCAGCTCAGGCGTCGAACACGCCCTTTGCTTCCCGAACTTGTCGGTAGCCGGTGATATCAAGGAAGTACACGACTACAGAAAGGGTTCCCATGTCCGCCAGTGTCGATACCTGCCACGGAACGCTCGTGATCCACGCAGTCGGTAGTGCGGAATGCACGGAACCCGATTGCGTGGATCTCGAGTACGTTCGCCACTTCCTGGTGCTCGAGTGCGAGGAGATCACCGGCGGCTGCCAGTGCACAGCGCTGGTTGAGCTCGCTCAGGCGTCCTGACGCCGGACGACCGGCTGCTGCAGCTCCGTCACCCAGTTCTCCTGCGGCGCAGGCTCGGAGACCAGGTAGTACTCGCGGCAGATGCCGGAGAGCTCGTAACCGTTGGCGTCGATCCAGGCCATGAACTGCTCCCAGGTTTCCCCGATCGTCGCCATCGAGCCGTGGTGCACGGTCGTCAGCGCGAGGTCGATCGCGGGTAGCTCGGTGACGTCGTAGTCCTCGCCTGCATCAACGTCGGGGGTGATCTCGAACGCGGCATGCACCGTGATGCCGGTGCCGTCACCGTCGTCGACGGCCTCGTAGAGGGCGATCGACGACGGTCCGAATTCGACTCCGTCTCGTGCCAGAGACGACGCGAGCCGGGCGTACATCGGACCGATCACCGGGCCGATGTTCTGTGGCCCGTAACCGGCAGCATTCTCGGTGACGACGGCGACGCGGGTGGCCGGCAGCGACTTGGTGTCCACAATGATCATCGAATCTTCTCCCTCTACGGCGCGGAGGCGCGCATCGATCCGACGCAGTCGGGCGGCGTCGAGATCGAGTCGATGGGCGACGTCTTCACGTTTGGCGACGAGCATCCGACGCAATCGGTCGGCGCTGACCTGCGCATGCACGATCTGCTTCACCTCGTCGAGCCGAAATCCCAGGTCCTTGAACATCAGGATGCGGCCCAACTCCTCGAACTGTCTACCGTCGTACGACCGATATCCGGTGAACGGATCCACCCGTGCCGGCGTCAACAGCCCGATCTCGTCGTAATGCCGAAGCATGCGAACCGAAACCCGGCCGATCGATGCGAACTCTCCGATACTGAACATGACCCTCCGAGACTGCCGTCTCACACTGTGTGAGGGTCAAGTATCGCGCGCCGTGCGGTGGCTCGACCCGTTCTGCGCGCACCGATCAACCACTTTCGCCGGTCGTCGCATCGATCGAGTGCGCTCCCTGATAGTCACGAAAAATTCGGACCAGGCCATTCGCCAGGTCTACGGCACCCCAGCGGTCACCGTAGCGCAACAGGCGTTGAGAAACCAGGCTTGGCAGTGAATTCCCGACACATCTCGAGACGGCCTCCCGGAGCCGCCTCGATAACCGACCGGGCGTCTGTAATCAAATGTTGAACGACCCTGTGAATGGGACGTCGCAGCGGTTATGGTTCGTTTCGATGCTCCTCCCCCGAACCCACAAGGACTCGCCATGAAGAGACGCCTGATCGCCTATTCCATTGCTGCACTTGCTATCTCCGCCACCGCAGTGGCGCTTCCCACCGGAGTGGCCTCGGCCGCGCCGTGTTCGGATGTGGACGTCTCGTTCGCTCGCGGCACCGGGGAACTTCCCGGCCTCGGCATCACGGGTACTCCTTTTGTGAGCACCGTCAAATCGCAACTCTCGGATCGCTCGGTCAGCACGTACGCCGTGAACTACGCCGCCGACTTCACCCAGGCCAGCGCGGGACCCGGATCTCGCGACCTCGTGGCTCATCTCAATTCCGTTGCGGCATCGTGCCCGTCGACGAAATTCGTGATCGGCGGTTACTCGCAGGGGGCGACCGTGGTGACCAACGCAGTCGGTCTGCGCACTCCCAGCAGCTTCACCGGTGCCGTCATCCCGGCCGCGATCGCCGACCGTATCGAGGCCGTTGTGGTGTTCGGCAACCCATTCTGGCTTACCGGCAGGAAGATCGAAACAGCCAGCAGCACATACGGTTCACGCACCAACAGCTTCTGCAACTTCGGCGACCCGGTGTGCCAGATCGGTGGCTTCAACACCTTCGCTCACCTGACCTACGGCACCAACGGCTCGACGACGCAGGGTGCCTCGTTCGCGGCCGCTCAGGTACGGAGCTGAATCGACTCACCGAAATCGGTGCGCGGGCCCCGATGGTTCTGCGGATAGAAAAGTCGGTTCCGGTAGCCCGGATTGCTGTGCGCTCGTGAAGATTTCCTCAGCGACTGCATCGACCCGAGCTATCGGAACCAACGCAATGGCCGAACCCCCGAACCCCCCACCCGTCATACGGGCCCCGTATGCCCCGGCTCGCAGCGCAGCATCGACGGCGCTGTCCAGCTCGGGGGAACTGACCTCGTAGTCGTCTCGAAGCGAGACGTGCGACGCCGTCATCAGGTCGCCGAGTTCGGTACCGATGTCACCGCCGTCCAGCAAAGCTACTGCCCGCTCGACTCGTCGTATCTCGCTGGTGACGTGACGAACTCGGGGAACGAGAGCCTGATCGACGAGCCCCGATACCGCCCGCTCGGGGTCGAGTCCGCGCAGCGTCGACACACCCAGCTCCAGGTAGGCCCGGTCGAGGGCGGCCCGGCGGGCACCGTACTGGCCGTCGACCAGACGGTGCGGAGCGTTGGTGTCGATCACCATGATGCGAGCACCCGACGCCGCGACGTCCAGTGGGATCTGCCGGGTCGACCCGTCGAGGCAGTCCAGAAGCAGGGCATGCCCTCGTTCGGCAAGCATCGCGATGGCTTGATCCATTCCCCCGGTCGACGCGCCGGCCACATCGTTCTCGGCGCGAATGCTGGCGTCGATCAGTACCTTTCGATCGACGTTCAGATCGAACAGATCGCTCAGGGCCAAGGCGAACGAGCACTCGAGGGCCGCCGAACTCGACAGGCCCGAGCCCACCGGTACCGAGGAGTGCACGGCAACATCGACTCCGCCTATCCCGTGCTCCTGCAGCGCCCAGGCAACGCCCGCGACGTACGCGGCCCATCCCGACGGACTTCCCGGTCCGATGTCACCGAGTTGCCCCGTCCACGTCTGGTCGGTGTGCGTCGAGACCGCCCGCATCGTGGCATCCTCGCGCCGCCGAACAGCGACTGCAGTGGCGAAGGGCAGCGCGAACGGCAACACCAGACCTCCTGCGTAGTCGATGTGTTCGCCGATCAGGTTGACTCGCCCCGGTGCCAACCAGACGCCGTCCGGCTCCCCGCCGAACGCGGTGTCGAACAGCCCCGAAGCACCGTCGGCGAGGCTCTGCTCGGACACGACGCTCAACCAGTTCACACCAGCACCTCGCGCAATCTGTCTGCGATTCTCTCGGGAGTCGTGTCGTTGATCCATGCGCCCATCGCCGACTCGGATCCGGCCAGAAACTTCATCCGGCCCGGTGACCGCATCATCGAGAACAGTTGCAGGTGAAGTCGTCCCAGCTCTCGATCGGATCCGACGGGGGCCTGGTGCCACGCCGAGATATACGGCACCTCGTCCACGCCCTCGAAGAATGCGTCGACGCCCCGCAGCAATGCGCGGTAGACGCCGGCCAGCTCGTCGCGCTCCGCGTCGTTCAGTTCCGCAAGATCTGCGACGTCGCGGCGCGGAGCAAGATGTACCTCGAGCGGCCACCGTGACGCCGCGGGGACGTACGCCACCCAATGCTCGACATCCACGACTATCCGTCGGCCCGAGCGCAATTCGGCGGCGAGTACATCGGCCAACAGAACTCGACCGGTGTTCTCGAAGTGCTTGCGCGACTGCCTGATCAAAGCATCGGTACGAGGAGGAAGGTAGGGGTAGGCGTAAATTTGGCCGTGCGGGTGCGTCAAGGTGACACCGATCTCCTTGCCACGATTCTCGAAGCAGAACACCTGTTTCACTCCATCGATCGCCGAGAGCTCCGTGGTCCGGTCTGCCCACACGTCGATGATCGTTCGGACCCTCGACAGTTCCAGCGAGACGAAAGACGCGTCGGGATCACTGGCGAAACAGACGACCTCGCACCGACCGGTACCTGCCGCCAATGGCCACATCGGCTCACCGTCGACCGCTGCCGGAAGAGTTTGTTGTGCAGCACTTCCCGCCAACGACGGGAAACGGTTCTCGAACACCACGACGTCGTAATCCGAGGCCGGGATCTCGGTCGCCGGCCGGCCCGGACGGCTGGGGGCCAACGGGGACAGGTCGGCGGGAGGCAGGAACGTGCGGTCCATCCGCTGGGCAGCCATGACGATCCACTCGCCGGTGAGAACGTCGAATCTCATCTGCGAGAGCGACATCGACGGCGGCAGCGGCCGTGAATCCACCAGCTCCCGGGTGGCACCACCGGAAAGGTAGGGCTCGGTGTCGTCGTAATAGATCAATTCTCGACCGTCGGCCAGCGTGGTCGAGGTCTTGCGCATCGGATGGCTGGTGTCCTGCGTGGTCATCGACTGCTCTCTTCTCGAGTTGTCGGCCGGGGCTCGGCGGGACCGGTTGCGACGACCACGTCGTCGACGATGTCGGTCAGCGCGTCGCGAATACGTTCGGGCACATCGACATCGGTGACGATCACGTCCACCTCCGACAACGCAGCGGTGGTTGCGAGGGCGCGAACACCCCATTTGGTGTGATCAGCGAGGACCGCGACGCGTCGAGCCGAGGCGACGAAGGCCTGATTGGTCTGTGCCTCCAGCAGATTGGGGCAGGTGAGGCCCGCATCGATGTCCACTCCATGCGTGCCGAGAAACAGAATGTCGACGTGCAGCGTCTGCAACGCACCGACCGCCAACGGGCCGACGAGTGCGTACGACGGGGTGCGTTGGCCTCCGGTGAGCAACACGGTGTGGTCTGCTCTGCCGCCGGCGTGAAGGACGTCGGCGACGGGCAAGGAGTTGGTCACCACGGTGATGTCGGGTACACGAAGCAGTTCCCGCGCCAGCGCGTGTGTCGTCGTACCTCCGGAGATGCCGATGGTCGTTCCTGGCCGGATCAATCGTGCTGCGGCGCGGGCAATGGCGGCCTTGGCGTCACGGCTCTGCTCGGACTTGACCGGAAAACCCGGCTCGAACGCGCTCGCGGAACTCGGCGCGGTGATGCCGCCATGCACTCGCTCGACCAGGCCCTGGGCGACCAGTTCATTGACGTCACGTCGAATGGTCATGTCGGACACCGACAGAGCAGTGCCCAACGCGGCCACCGTGACGGCTCCCTCGGACAGCACCCGGTCCAGAATCTTTTGCTGACGTTGATGGGCGAGCATCACACCATCACCAGACCTGATTCCATGCACACAACATTCACCAGATAACAACAAATGTCAACAAAAGCGAACAGGGTGCGGCGATGTGGTCAGAAGTCGTCGTCGCTCTCGGACGCGGTTCGTGTACGCCCGATCCGTGTCAGATGCACCCGTCGCGCCAGTCGAATCACGGGACGAATGAGCAGTTCGATACTCCCCAGCAGGAAGAGCCACGTACCGATGACCGTCGTGCTCTCCTGAAAGAAGAGGATGCTGCCGGCGATGAACCAGACCGCAACGAGAATGTCGTTGATGATGCTGACAACTTCCCACCGCTGGCGAATCACCAGCTCCTCGTGCCCGATGGTGAAGGTCAGGTCGTTCATAGCGGCTCCTTCGTAAAACGTCGGTGTACCCAGTCCGACTACCCGGATCCCTCCCAATCGACCCGGGCTGCCATCTCGAGCAGTTTCCGACGGCGTGTCTCGCTGGTCTCGCCGATCCGCGCGATACGTCCGTACACATGGGCACGGAAGTCGGTCAGAACGTCCCGATTCTGTTGAACTGCACCGCTACCGATGCAGTTGTGCAGTAACGCGCGGAGGTTGTCGTACTCCTCTCGCGGAACTGCGGGCCACGCATTCACCACCAGCCCGGTGAGCTGTTGGCGTTGATGCGCGCGCCGCACTCGGGTTTTGTCGGGATGAATCGTGAAGCCCTCGTCGTGCACAATCTGGGACAGCACCCATAGCAACTTGTCGACGTCGAGGTCAGCCGGACCGGAGAACGCCAGGTCGTCGGCGTAGCGGGTATACCGGGCACCCATGGTGCGGGCGAGCCCGGCAGCTCGAATATCGAGTTGGCGGGCAGCCAGGTTGGCCAAGGCGGGCGACGTCGGTGCGCCCTGCGGCAAGTGAGTGGTGCGAAGCCTCGCCGCCGTCGCGCGGTCCATGCCCGTCAATTCGCCGGCCGGGGTGACCGTTGTGCACAGCGCGGCAAGATTGGCCGCGACCTTTCTGCGGTAGCCGACGGCCTCGAAGATCGCAACGACGCGATCGAACCCAATGGACGGAAAGAAGCGACGTAAGTCGACCGAGACCACCACCTCACGCTCGGCGTGGGGCGTCGCGAACGTGCGGGGGCTTCGCCCTTTACGAAAACCGTGCGCGGCGGGATGTGGTGGAATTCGATCCAGGATGCGGTGCAGTATCTTTCGCTGAATCTCGCGCAGGCGCGGTTTGGGAACCTCCAGCAGTCGAATGCCCTGACGTTTGTCCAGTCGCGCAGATCGATAGTGCTGCAACGGGAACGGCGCGGTGCGCAGCCTCCCCTGCAGGTCGGCAAACCATTCGATTTCGGAGATCGTCAGGTCGAGAGACCGTGCAAGCTGACCGGTCGATTCGTACCGTGGTACCTCGAATCGCCAGGGCTTGAAGCCGGAGCTCGTATTCGGCCGCTGCGAGGACGCGGAGGGCTCCGAGATGAACGGAAGATCGCGCAACAAACCGAAAATCGACGCCTCGTCGAAGGGTGGGTTGGGATACAGATTGATGATTCGGGCTGCGAGCCACGAGGCTCTTTCGGGCATGAAATGTGCGAACGCAACCTCGAGCCCCGACCGCGTCCACTCTGCGTCTGCAGCCAGACCTGCGAGAGTTGCGGCGGCGCGCGGCGTCAGTTCGCGGTCGTTCACGTGTGTCGCTCCGCCGGGTCTGGGGCGAGGGAATGCAGCGACGCGGGGCGACCGAAATCTTTCGTCCTCGGAGCAGTCGGGCACGCGTAGCGTGCGGAGCTGCTTCGGACGCAGTGCTCGATTCTCTTCCTATACCCAGGGGTTACCCCTGAGACCGGTCCCGCGGACCAACTCTCGCCCACGCGCCGCTGCATCCCACCACAATGCCAAACCGACGCGGATCTGTCAGCGGGATGACTCGCTGGTTCGACCGACCGGTCGGGTTTTGAAGTTCTAGTGAGTTGCTCAATTGCGAGCCGGAGCTCTCGAGTCCGGAGGAGGTGAACGGAACCAGCGCCGACTCCGTTGCGTCCAACCCATAGATGGGGTCTTGGGAAAGGACAGTGCACATGCATCGAAACAGTAGATGGGCATCGATCGCGGTGGGAGTGCTCCTGCTCAACGCATGTTCGACGGGCCAAGACGGTACTGCAGTCCCAGAAGTCATCGCAACAACCAGCACGGCCGTCGCAGCACCGACGCCCTGGGATCCATGCACCATCCCCGACGACGCCATCGAGCAGGCGGGATTGAACACGGCCACCAAGGAGTCGGGGGTGTTCGGCAGAGATCAAAACGGATTCAAAATTTGCGGCTGGGAGGCCAACCCTCCGAGCAGCGAGTACTTCTTCTCAATATTCGTCGGATTGGAGAACATCGATTACATCGACGATCCGAGTTACTTCGACCGACTTCAACCCGTTCGAGTGGGCACGCGTAACGCCACCCAATACCAGCAACTGTCTGCTGACTCGTCCCGAAACTGCGGAGTCGCCTTCGTGGCCGGCGCTGAATTGATCAGGGCCACGATCATCACCAGCGCGTTGGTACGCGACCCGCCGTATGCCCCTTGCACGGAGCTGAACTCCTTGGTGTCAGTGCTCGACTCAGAACTCCCCAGCTGAATCCATCGACCGAAAGAGGCGACACCGTGACTGAAGCCAGGCCGGACCTCATCGCACACTGGCGAGACCTCAACGCCCAAGCCGACGCGGGCACCATCACGATTCCACCCGACGTCGCCGCGAAATGCGACGCGGCATGCGCAACCTACCTCGTACACCTCGCCAAGATGCAAGCTCAAGCAACCCAGCTGAGCGAAGTCAAGTCCTGGGGCGACTTCAAGTCTGCTCAGGATTTGCAAAACAGGTTTGCTCGCCTGGCGACCGGCAAAAGCACGTCACTCGATGTCATTCTGCAGCAACACATCGACGTCATCGATTCGATGCGTACGTTGTTTCGGCGCTACTTCGACGAGACGGCAGAAGTCGACAGCAGAACGGCCGCGAATATCGTCGCGCTCACTCCAGAGAACTGACGGCCTGCAGCACTATTCGATGGACATCGACCTCGCGTTTGTCGTTGTCCAGTCGCCGCTACACCGGCTCGCAACTGCGAGAACGCCACCACTCGATCCGCGCCCTCAGCCGTCAGGCACACCCCACCGACGAGGTGAAAATCCCGACGATGGGCGTGAATCCCCGCCTCCCCGCGTTTTCGTCGCGTCCGGAGCGTAGCTGCAAGCAAGCCTCCTGAGACGGATCAAGGCCGCCCAGGTTGGAGCTCACACCTAGAGGTTCGCGTGGTGGAGACTCAGCCTCCGTGCGCCTCGACGGCCACGGGCTGCCATTCGCGCCAGTTCGCCAGGCGTGATTCGTAGTCCTTCGTCGCGATCTGGAGCGGTGCCTCTCCGAAAAAGACTCGCAGCGGCGGCTTTTCGGCGTCGACGACCTTGAGCAGCGCCGCACGCGTAGCTACCGGATCGCCAGGAGTCGCCTGCCTTGCACTCCGCAGTTCGGCGGCCTTCTTCCGAATCGGGTCGTACGCGGCGATGTCGGTGGACTTCTTGGCAGACGGACCGGCCCAATCGGTGGAGAAACCACCCGGTTCGATCAGCGTCACATGGATACCGAAGTCCTCGACCTCCTGCGCCAGGGCCTGACTGAATCCTTCGAGGGCCCACTTGGACGCGTGGTACGCACCGACATTGGGGAATGCGGAGATTCCGCCGATGGACGACACCTGCAGGATGTGGCCGCTGCCCTGCTCACGCATGAACGGCAACGCGGCCTGAGTGACCCACAGCGCTCCGAAGACATTGGTCTCGATCTGCGCGCGGGCGTCCTCCTCGGAGATCTCTTCGATCATCCCGAACTGGCCGTAGCCGGCGTTGTTGACGACGATGTCGAGCGATCCGAAGGTCTTGTGCGCCAGGGCGACTGCTGCGAAGTCGGCAGCGCGGTCGTTCACATCCAGCTCGATCGGCAGAATCGCGTCGCCGTATTTTTCCACGAGATCGTGCAGTGTCGCCGTGTTGCGAGCCGTGGCTGCGACTCGATCGCCGCGGTCGAGGGCTGCAATAGCCCACTCGCGTCCGAATCCCTTGGAAGTGCCGGTGATGAACCACGTCTTGGCTGCCATGAATCTCGCCCCTTCGCTACACGGACAAAAGTAAGGACGACGTCCGCTGCAAACGCCTCTCGGCGAGTGGTCGCTCGTAGCGACAAATGGGGTGAGGCCCGGGGCTTGCCAAGCGAACGCCGTCGAAAGAGTCCAACGGGGTACGTCCGCCGACTATTCCCCGCACGTCAACTGCGTTCCGTTCAGCTGTGCTCGGTGATCATTACCGCCATGGTGTTCGGCTCCAGCGCCTCGAAGATATGCAGCGCGTCGCCGGGGTAGGCGACATAGTCGCCGGGCAACAGTTCGACTGCCTCGCCCACCGGCCCCACCAGCGCTCGTCCGGCGCTGAGCACCACGTGCTCGACCACGCCGGGGGAATGAGGGTCCGAGCGCCTGGGCTCGCCCACGTCCGCACTGACCAGATAGATGTCTCGTCGCGCGTTCGGCGGAGACGACGCCAGCAGCGTCGCCGAGTAGTCCGCCCGGTCCGACGCGAATCTCGGCCCCTCCCCCGCACGGATCAGCCGGACCGACTGCTTCGCGGGCTCGACCAGTCTGGAGAACGGCACGTCCAGGGTGACGCTGAGCGCCCACAGAGTTTCCAGACTTGGATTCCCCGTACCCGATTCCAGTTGCGACAGAGTCGATTTGGCGATACCCGCACGACGCGCCACCTCGGCCAGCGAGAGGCCGACGCGTCGTCGTTCCTGCTGCAGAGCAGCAGCGATGGCTGCGATCGGTGGTCCGGCGTCCGCCATTCGTTCACTCCATCGGTACGTTCGTTTGATTTGACGAACAGCCTAACATCGTCCACTATAACGACCATGCGTTCGACATGGCGAACCCTGCAGGGGGTCAATATTCGCGACATCGCGTTGGTTTGCCTGGCCGACGCCTTGGTCGGGGCCTCGTTCGGTGCCATCGCCGTCGCCGCCGACCTGCCACTGTGGCTACCGGTGGTGATGTCCTTGGTGGTCTTCGCGGGCTCCTCCCAATTCATCTTCGTCGGCATCCTGGCCGTCGGCGGCAACCCCGTCGCCGCCGTGGCGAGCGCCTTGCTCGCCAATACCCGGCTCGTGCCGCTCGGATTCTCCATAGGATCCGTTTTCGAGAACGTCTCGCCATGGAAGCGACTGCTCGGCACCCACCTGATCACCGACGAAGCGGTCGCATTCAGCGTCGCCGAAGAAGACGAAGGACGGCGTCGAACAGCGTTCTGGCTGTGCGGAATCGGACTGTTCGTCACCTGGAACATCGGGGTGGTGATCGGCACTCTCGGTGGTGGCGCAATTACCGATACCGCCGCACTCGGACTCGACGCCGCATTTCCGGCGATCCTGCTCGGACTGATCATGCCTGCGCTCCGAGATCGGGGCACGCGCAATGCCGCACTCGTCGGCGCAGGGATCGCCCTGGCAGCGTCGATGTTCCTACCGAGCGGACTGCCGGTGCTCCTCTCGCTGATCGCCGTGGTCCCCGCACTGCTGTCCACCAAGCCCGCCGCAGGCAAGGAATCCGCATGAGCCTCACGATCCCGCTGATCGCCATGATCGTCGGCACTTTCGCGCTCCGCCTCATCGGCCCGGCCCTGCGCTCGCGCATGACCATCTCGCCCCGCATCGACCGCGTCATGTCCACCTCGGTCGCCGTCGTGTTCGTAGCCCTCATCGCCACCTCGACCCTGCTCGTGGGCAAGGACTTCGCGGGCTTCGCAGCCCCTATCGGCGTCACCGTCGCCGGAATCCTCGCTTGGCGCAGAGCACCCTTCGTCGTCATCGTGATCGCCGCTGCCGCAACCACCGCTGCCCTCCGCTGGTTCGGTGTCGCCTGACCGAACCGCGGCACCCCAAGTCCACTAGATGTGACATTGACCCCCGAAAAGTCCACCAAATGTCACATTGAGTGCATCGGATGGGGAACACGGGTGACAGCCATCGCCCCTTCGCGGACTACCGACTCGGCAACAAGCCCGTTGCCACCCGGGCCACCTCGCTTACTGACCTGAGCGCCCACTATTTCTCTGCATCCACGGGATCCGGGCTGTTGCGATTTCGATTCGGCTTCCGTTGTGTGGTGTCGGACGGCGGAATCAGTGGGACCGCGGCCGGGCCACCGACCTCAGGT
>NZ_JBFBMD010000045.1:0-15118 GCF_040686915.1 Rhodococcus sp. NPDC077669
CTGGCGATCAAGACCGGGCGGCCGTTGGTGGGCATCAACGAAGGCGCCGGGGCCCGCATCCAGGAAGGGGTGGTCTCCCTCGGGTTGTACGGGGAGATCTTCCACCGCAACGTCCGCGCATCCGGGGTGATCCCACAGATCTCGCTGATCATGGGCCCCGCCGCCGGTGGGCACGTCTACTCCCCAGCGTTGACCGATTTCGTGGTCATGGTCGATGGCACCAGTCAGATGTTCGTCACCGGCCCCGATGTCATCAAGACCGTCACCGGGGAGAACGTGACGATGGAAGAGCTCGGTGGCGCGCACACCCACATGGAGAAGTCCGGTGTCGCGCACTACGTCGCGTCCGGGGAGCAGGACGCCCTCGACTACGTCCGCGACCTCCTGTCGTATTTGCCGTCGAACAATCGAGCCGATGCCCCGCGGACGGTGGCGTCGGATCCGATCGTCGGGGCGATCGAGGATTCGTTGACGGCGGAGGACCTCGAACTCGACACTCTGATTCCGGATTCGCCGAACACTCCGTACGACATGCACGAGGTGATCCGCCGGATCCTCGACGACGACGAATTCCTCGAAGTCCAGGAGGGTCGGGCCCGCAACATCATCGTCGGGTTCGGGCGGATCGACGGCCGGTCGGTGGGGATCGTGGCCAATCAGCCCACCCAGTTCGCCGGCACGTTGGATATCGATGCCTCGGAGAAAGCAGCCCGGTTCGTCCGCACCTGTGATTGTTTCAACGTTCCGATCATCACGTTGGTCGATGTGCCGGGGTTCCTGCCCGGGACGGGCCAGGAATACAACGGCATCATCCGGCGTGGGGCGAAGTTGTTGTATGCCTACGGGGAGGCGACGGTCGGGAAGATCACCGTCATCACCCGTAAAGCCTATGGCGGGGCGTACGACGTGATGGGCTCCAAGCACATGGGTGCCGACGTCAATTTGGCGTGGCCGACGGCGCAGATCGCGGTGATGGGGGCCTCGGGTGCGGTCGGGTTCGTCTACCGCAAGCAGTTGCTCGAGGCCGCGAAGAACGGTGAGGACGTCGATGCGTTGCGGCTGACGTTGCAGCAGCAGTACGAGGACACGCTGGTCAACCCGTACGTCGCTGCCGAACGTGGATATCTCGATGCGGTCATCCCGCCCAGTCACACCCGCGGGCAGATCGTGACCGCGTTGCGGCTGCTCGAACGCAAACAAGTGACCCTGCCCCCGAAGAAACACGGAAACATCCCACTATGAGCGACACGAATCATGACGACGTGAACGACGGTCAGGCCGTTGCCGATTCAGGCATGTCCGCGGCAATTCGGGTCGTCAGGGGCAATCCGGACGACGAGGACGTGGCGGCTCTGGTGGCGGTGTTGACTGCGGCGCAGAACGATTCGGCATCGAGCACGGATTCCCGGCCTCGGGAATTGTGGGGTGCACCGTCGTCGATGCATCGCGGCTTCGCGGCGCAGTCGGCGTATTCGTACGCCGCGTCGGGCCGATACTCGCGGTGACGGTGCCGCCCGTGACGACCCGGGCCGATTCGGTACGACTCGTTCTGGCGTCGGCGTCACCTGCTCGCCTCGGAGTTCTTCGTAGTGCCGGCGTGGAGCCGATCGTCCGGGTGTCGGGAGTCGACGAGGACGCGGTGACGGCCGAACTGGGGCCGTCCGCGTCCGCCGCCACCGTGGTCACCGAACTCGCGCGGGCCAAGGCCGCCGCAGTCGCCGAGACGTTCTCGGATTCTTCGGCGGATCTGGTGATCGTCGGGTGTGATTCGATGCTGTCGATTGCCGGTGAGCTGCACGGTAAACCGCACACCGTCGAGGTGGCCCGTGAGCGTTGGCGGACCATGGCCGGGTCGACCGGGGCGCTGCTGACCGGTCATGCCGTTCTGCGAGTGACCGCCGGAGTCGTGGTGGCGCAGGCTGCAGCGCACAGCTCGACGACGATTCGTTTCGCAACCCCGTCTGCAGTCGATCTCGACGCGTATCTGGCGTCCGGCGAACCGCTGCAGGTAGCGGGAGCATTCACGCTCGACGGTCTCGGCGGCTGGTTCGTCGACAGCATCGAGGGTGATCCCTCGTCGGTGATCGGCATCGGCTTGCCGCTGGTTCGTACTCTTCTCGAGCGGGTGGGTACGTCGCTTGCCGCCCTCTGGGACGGCTCGCCGGACGACCCGATCGGGATCTGACCGGCGAGACCTACCTCAGGGCAACAGATCGATCAGCTCGCGAGCCCAGTCCTCGGCCATTGCCTTGGGCTTGATGTTCGACGAGCTGTCGTGCCGAGCGTGGGTGCCGACCTGCTTCGCACCGAGCTCGGTGAGCTTTTCGGCGATGATCTCGCCGCCGCGGTTGAAGGTGTCCTCGTATACCTTGTCTCCCAGACCGAAGACTGCGAACTGCAGTCCTGCGAGGTCGGGGGCATCCTCGACGAGTGCCTCGTAGAACGGCTCCGCGCCGGTGGGGAGCTCTCCGTCGCCGTAGGTGGAGCAGATGACGACGTGGAAGTCGTCCGTGTCGATGTCGGAGACCTCGTACTCGAGCATGTCTCGCACCTCGGCATCGTGATCACCGAGCACGTCCGCGATCTTGTCGGCGACCTCCTCGGCCGTACCGGTCTCGGACCCGAACAACACGACCACTGCCATGGATCGCTCCCCTTTCTCACATGCGCTCGAACACTCGAACAGTCGCAAAAGCATAGCCTTACCGGGGATCCCGCCGAAAATCCGCGTACGCCCGATGTTGTGATTTGTCTCGAGGTCACCAGAATTCGGCAGTCAGGCCCCAGTTCGTGTACTCGGCCTCGACCAGCCCACGCAGGTGCTCCTTGCTGGGGAACGCGTCCGGGTCGAGACCGGTGACGCACAGCGTCGCGCGGTCACCCGAGTCGTTCCACCAGGCACTGACCCCGCCGGCGGTGCGACGGAGCAACGCCACATCGGTGTTCTGAGTGATCGACCGCATCGCCACTGCCGCGGCGTCGACGCCTCCGATGGTGCGCAGTCGCGCGCCGCGATCGCCTAGGTTCGAGCACAGACACAGAGGTGCCGAGCCCGATGCCGCCAGCTTGGCGACGACGACGTCGGGCAACACCTGCATCAGTGGTTTGAGCAGCTCGAACACCGATGTCACCGTACTGTCGGCCTGGTCGGTGAACGCCTGCTTGCTCGATGCGCGGATGGCCGTCAGATCGTCGCGGTAGCCCTGTCCCCCGTCGACGTGAATGGACACCCCGGACGTCGCGTTGGCGCGACTGTCTCCGGGCGTTCGGGTGCTGACAGGAAGGGCCACCCGTACCCGGTCCTGCGGACCGACGCGTCCACTCGCGGTGAGAATGCCGAGCACGACCGCGACAAGGAGACTGTTCGAGCTCCCGCCCCTGCTCGCTGCGGCCGCGGCCCAGTCCCCCGATGCGCAGTCGACGACCACCGTGCTCGGTACCCACTTGCCTTCTCGTGCCGCGGTGACGGCCAGGGCACGGCTCGGCGTCGGGCCGGGTGCCGTGGAGCCCGCGGCTACCTCGTCGGACGAGGTTCGCGAACGTACCGCGTCCACTGTCGTACGTCCGAGCGCTCGCGCCACCCCGGACAATGCCGCACCGATCTGTCCGACGCCGTCCGCGATGTCGGCACGTACCGACGACCGCGGGGGATCGTGGTCGAGCCCGCCGCGAACGAAGTCGTCCGGAGTCGCCCGACCGGCGAGAGCTGCTGCCGCCGCAGAGGTCAGGGCACCGCCGTCACCGACCACGTGCGATCCGACGAGAGAGACCACCGTGCCGCCGCCGTCGACCGAGGTCGCCGACAAACGCCACGCAGGTCCGTCGATGGGGTCCAGCGTCACCGCTGCCTCGTTCTCGATCCACAGATCGATGCCGTCCCGGGCGATCGCGTGTCCGATGACGACCGGGGCGGCGGGCGTGCGGGCCGTGATCCAGCCATCGCGGGCACCGGGCACCGCCGAGCGTCGTACGGAGCGATCCAACGGGCCGGTAGCAAGCAACTGCCACATGGATTCGAGTGCGTCGAGCGGGACGGCCGAGTCGAACCGCCACACGATCTGATTGACCACGGGCACTCCGAGTACGCACTCCATGCGCAGGAACAGGTCGTCGTCGTACGTCAATCTCTCCACCACGAGAGACTATCCCTGCCCGCCCACGTAGGTGGAACGGCCGCAAATGTGTTTCCCGCCATATGTTTTCGTATCGGCTCGGTTCGGACGGTGCTGATAGGTTGGGGCTCTTCCCCACGCCGACACGTCTGCGAGTGCGCCTGTGAAGTTCGTGATGCCGTTCAACGGAAGCCGAGGCGACGTGACCCCCGGTATCGCTCTCGGGCTCGAACTCGCAGATCGCGGGCACGACGTGCTGTTCGGTGCCCCACCCAATCTCACCGATGTCGTGTCGGCTGCCACGGCATCCTCCGAACGTATCGAGGTTCAACCGTTCGGGCCCGACACGCAGCAGCTGTTGGAGTCCGATCTGGTCAGAGTGCGTATCAAGTCTCGAAACCCGCGGACCCGCTTTGCTGCGCTGTCCGAGCTGGCTCATCACGGCTGGGACGACATGACGTCCGAGCTGAACCGAATGGCGGCAGGGTGCGACGGAATCGTCACCGGCTCGCTCGGTCAGGAAATGGCTCTGAACGTGGCCGAAGCGCACGGCACAGCGTTTGTGTCCCTGCACTACTGCCCCCTCAGGCGCAACGATGCAGTGTCGATCACACCGGGCGTGAACCTACCTGCCGTCGTCAATCGGTCGATGTGGGCGGCCCTCGAGGCACTGCGCTGGAAGTCGATGAAGAAGCGCGACAACGCGCAGAGGGCATCACTGGGTTTGCCTCCCACCACGGAGTCGACGCCCGTGAGGTCGGCGCGCTACGGCGGTATCGAGATTCAGGCCTACGAATCGGCGCTGTTCCCCGGGCTTGCCCGACAGTGGGGCCCGCTACGCCCGTTCGTCGGCTTCATCGGCCTGGTCGACGGAGTCACCGAGACGGATCCCGCGTTGCGCCGATGGCTCGACGCAGATACTGCGCCAGTGTATTTCGGCTTCGGCAGCATGCCGGTGCCCGAACCGGCTGCACTGATGCGCATGATCGACAACGTCACCGATCGACTGGGCGTGCGCGCCCTGGTCTGCGCGGGCTGGAGCGATCTGCTGGAGTCCGATTCAGCCGTCCATCGATCGAACCCGAACGTCTTCGTCGTGAAATCGGTCGATCACGCGACGGTCTTTCCGCGCTGCCTGGCCGCGGTTCATCACGGCGGCGCCGGGACGACTGCAGCCTCGGCACGAGCCGGGCTGCCGACCCTGGTGTGCTGGTTCAGCGCCGACCAACCGTTCTGGGGATCGGCGCTGCGGCGCGTAGGAGCCGGGTCGAGCACGAAGTTCTCGACGTTGACCGAATCCGTTCTACAGCAGGGCATTTCCGATCTCATGACCGAAGACGTCCGGCTGGCCGCGCGAGCGCTTGCCGATACGATGACGCC
This sequence comes from Rhodococcus sp. NPDC077669, assembly GCF_040686915.1. Lineage (NCBI taxonomy): Bacteria > Bacillati > Actinomycetota > Actinomycetes > Mycobacteriales > Nocardiaceae > Rhodococcus > Rhodococcus sp. NPDC077669. Next base: position 5,493 of record NZ_JBFBMD010000045.1, read on the forward strand.
TGCTCGAACGGCGACGGCCGCTGCCGCCGACATCACCGAAGCAGCAGCGCGCGACCGCTGACCCACTCACCAGAAGCGTGCCGAGAGTCCCCATCTCCGAAGCGCCTCGGTCAGGTGTTCACGCAGTACATGGTCGTCCGGGCATCGATCGGGGTCCATGGCGTGGACGGTCACGGTCACACTGGTGCCGGTCTCGCTCGACCATGCGGTCAGACCGCCGTCGAGCGAACGAGCGAAGTCGGCGTCGGCTCCGGCGAACGTCGCTCGACCGGACACCGCCCGGGCAGCGATCCCCGCCACCGTCGTGAAGTCGTCGGGAAGAGAACCGAGGTTCGACGCCAGCCCTTCGGCACCGTCGCGGGGCTGCGGCACTCGTGCGACCACCGCGTCGGGCAGCATTTGAACGAGTGCCTGGGACAGGCCGCCCGGAGCGGCACCGGCGGCCTGAGCAGCGGCGAAAGCCGTGAACGCCGATTTACTGGCGGCGCGGATCGGGCGGAGGTCCAGATCGGTCGGGTCGGCGATCGGCACGTCGATCTTGACGATCTTGGTGGCGTTGGACCGTGTGTCGGATGCGTCGCCGCGATCACTGACGGGCAGGGACCACTGCACCGTGTCTCCCACCGAAGCACGGCCGGCAAGTCCGGACGCAGCAGTCAGGACCGCCACGAACAGCGAATTGGATGTTCCTCCCCAGCGTTCCGCAGTCGATCGCCATGCATCGGCGTCCACCTCGGCAACCACGTGCGGGGATGTCCAGTCCGCCGCAGCCGCTCGCTCGGGAGCTGCCCGGTGTGGTTTCGGCCTCGACTGGGTGGCACCGGCAGGCTCGGAGCGTCCGGACAGAGGCAGAGCCTGCACCGCCGCGTTCACCAGCCATCCACCCGCGGACCGAAGTTGCTCGACGGCGTCACCGAAGTCGGAAGCGAGGGCCGCGAGGCCGCCCGGGGCGGAGGCGACACGGGACGCGACGGAGTCGGAGTTCGCCGCACGGAATGCAGCGATCAGGGCGCCACCGTCGGCGACCATGTGCGAGGCGACCAACGACAGCGCCATGCCGCCGTCGCTCAGTCTCGTCGCCGCGAGTTGCCAACCCAATCCGGTCTCGGGGTCGATAGCGGGATCGATACGGCCGTCCGCCCATTGCCGCACCATCGAGGGGTCTGTGAATTCTGGATGAAAATCCAGTGAATGAGAGGCGGCCGACGGCACCCACCGATCTCGGGCCGTCGGAATTGCCGATGCCACCACCCTGCGCGCAAGCAGACCGTCGGACAGGTTGTCACGCAGTCTTTCCAGGTCTTCTCGCTGCACGACGTCGTCGAACCACCACAGGAACTGGTTGTAGACGGGAAATCCGATGCCGTGGTGCATTCGCAAGAAAAGGTGATCGGCAAATCCAATTCGAGTCACGCGCCGAACCTACTACATCGAAAGAAACGGGAAGGTGGTGCTGTTTCTCTCGGTCGATTCATTCAATGTTTGCAATAAGTGCCATTCCACCGAGCGGACGCGCGAATGTGACTCCGGTCTCGGGGTGTCGGTCCGGCCCGAGGTCTGGGTTCCGAACCCGTCACCCGGATCGGCTCTCTCGAATCATCGGGCCCTGACGTGCGGTTACGCTGGAATCACAGTGCCGACGTGTGCGAGAATCAGTTTTCCGACCGACGTTCCACCCGTCGGTCAACCCCGTCGACAGTGACAAGAATTACTTTTACGCGTCGCGAAATAGTTTCGCTTTCGCCCTATTGTGAGTGCCGTACTCACGTCGACCGGACGGCGACTTCACGGTCCGTCGAATAGTTGTTCTTTCAATGTCGAAAGCATTGCGAGTGCACCCGATAAAAGCGAGCCGGACCGACGACTTCCGCCGTTACATCCACCACTCGACCGTAATCGAATGCCGATAGACACCACTACTGCCGAATACCGCTGGCCGAGCCCGGAACGGAAGAGGACACCATGGAATACACCGAACTCGCCGACTATCCACTTCCCGCCGGACGCTTGACCGAGTGGGTTCCCCGCGTCGACGACGACCAGTGGGCTCTCGATCCCCGCGGGCTGTCGTTCACGCACGAGGACCATTGCGAGCGCAGCGCGCCGGGCTCCTGGATCGGCACGGTATTCGAGATCCATCGTCGCTACGACGTCGAGGCCGTACGCCGCACCATCGCCGCGTACATGGGTCGGCACGAGGCGTTCCGAACCAAGGTTCGTCGTGACGAGCAGTCCGGTTCGTGGCAGCGCTTCACCGCACCGGTCGACGCCGTGCAGGTGACAGATCGCCCACACGCGGAGTCGCGATCGGAAACTCAGGTGTTCGGCCATCTGCAGTCGTGGTTCGGCGACACCGTGTCTCCGACGGCATGGCCGCATTTCGTTCTCGCCACCATCGAACCCGACGACGCGTCCCGCACTCTCGCCGGTGGGCCCGAGGATTCGTTCCTGCTCGCCTTCGCGGCCGATCATTCGGTCATGGACGCATACAGCCAGATCTATGCGATCAACGAGATCGACCGGCTGTACGCGCAGGCCCTCGACGGCATCGACCCGGAATTGCCCGAGGTGGGTAGTTACGTCGACTTCAGTCAGTCCGAACGGGCACTCGGCGACACCCTGACGGCGGATCACGGTGCCGTGCGAACGTGGCAGGACTTCCTCGCTGTCGAGGACGGCCGCTTCCCTGCTTTCCCGCTTCCGTTGGCGGGCGACCGGCCCCGCGCCGACACCGGCCCTGCGCCCCAGAGCAGCATCTCGTCGTGGCTTCTGACCTCCGAACAGTCGGACGGCTTCAATGCGGCGTGCCGCGCTGACGGATACAACATGCAGGCCGGAATTCTTGCGGCGCTCGCATTGACGAATGCTCGCCTGTCCGGCAGTCGGTCTCTGCGCACGGTGATGCCGATGCACACCCGCGACGAGCAGAAGTGGGCCGCGTCGGTGGGGTGGTACGTCGGAATTCTTCCGATGGAGATCCAGCTCGACAACGCCTGCACCTTCGTCGAGGCACTCGAGGCCGCGGCCACCGCGGGCGCTGCGAACAAGGGCCTGGCCCGTATGCCGTACTCGAAGATCGCCAAGATCCTCGACTCCACCGAAATTCCCCGGTTCGTGGTCTCGTACATCGACCTGCGGTTCCTGCCCGACGCCGCCCAGTGGCAGGGGCGCAAGGGGCGGGCGCTCAGGAGCAACTGCCACGCCGACGACGAGGTCTACTTCTGGGTCAATCGCACACTCGAAGGGCTCAACATCTCGGCCCGCTTCCCCAGTTCGGATGTCGCGTCGACCAATGTCCATCGGTTCATCACCGAGTTCGTCGCGGTTCTGACGGCGGTCATCGACTCCGACGGCGGTAGCGATACGGTGCTCGCGGCGGCCCCGCCGTCGGTCGTCGTCGCCGCAGAATGAGCGTGGACGCAGAATAGGCGTGGACGCAGGAGAAGTGGATGCGCAGAGGACGGAGACGGCGGCGTAGGCAGCCGGTACGTTCCGTCCACTGCGCCCCGACCGGAAGAGTGAAGCGAACATGATCATCACCGCAATGGGCCGCTGGAACCCCGCGCCCGGCCGACTGCTCGAGTGGCATCCCACCGCGGCCGCACAGGCGAGCGCCGCTGCGGCACCGATCGATTCGACTCCACCGTCGTTTCTTCAGGAAGACCACCTGAAGGCAGCGTGGGCAGCTCGCGCACGTGGCGACGTGCACACGGCGTACACCGGGGTGGCCACCGAGATCGACGGCGACATCGACACCGAGGCGATGAGCCGTGCGCTGACTGCGTATGTGCTGCGGCACGAGGGTCTGCGGTGCTGGTTCGAGGTGGACGGCACCGACGTGGTTCGGCACCTCGGCGGCCAGGAAGTTGCTCGTTTCGATACCGTCGACGCAGGTGAGACATCCGACGACGAGCAGTTCCAACACTATGTGCGGCAGCGCTTCTCGACCGAGGCCACCGCCGACATCTGGCCGGGGTTCGTCGTCGGAGTGGTATCGAGGCCGGGCAGCTTCACGCTGTACTACGGTGCCGATCACGCGTTCACCGATGGTGGTTCACAAGCTCTGGTCATCAGCGAACTGGCCGATCTGTACGCGATCGAGATCGGGGCGGATGTTCCGCAACCGGCTTCGGCGGGAAGTCACCTCGAGTACGCCGCCGACGAGCGCGCCCGGGCCGCGACGTTCGGTGCAGACTCCCCCGAGATCGCCGCGTGGCGCGACATCTTCACCAGGCACGAGGGCCGTATGCCTCGGTTCCCACTCGATCTGGGGCTTGCACCCGGCGAACGCGCCCCGGTCCGCATCGTCGAACGCCACCTGTTGGACCGAGAACTGACGGCAGCCTTCGATGCCGCGTGCAAGGCCGCCGGAGCACGGATGAGCAGTGGAATCTTCGCTGCCGTCGGCATCACCGACTTCGAGCTCGCGGGGAACGCGGAGTACTTCGGGATCACGGTGCTGAGCACTCGCCACCACGGTGACTACGGACAATCCCAGGGTTGGTTCGTCAACTTCGCGCCGGTCGCGTTCGACATCGCCGGTCACGAGCGCTTCTCCGACGTCGCCGGCCCGGCGCACGAGGGTTTCGAGCGGGCCAAGCAGATCGCCGAAGCACCGGTCCATGCGGTACTCGGCGCTCTCGCCGCAGACGGCACGCTCGGAAGCGAACTCGCCGTGAGCCCGAACATGCTCTCGTACATCGACTTTCGCTGGTTCCCCGGCGTCGGGCGAGATGCGGACACTCGTGCCAAGCATTTCACCGGCGAGGGCGCGACCTCCAACGCGTCGATGTGGATCAACCGCGACGGTGAGCATCTGTATCTGGTGGCGCAGACCCCCGACACGGCCGTCGCTGCCGAATCGGTCGAGCGGTACCACGCACACCTGGCATCGGTACTGGAAAAGATAGCGCGCACAGGCGATTACGTCCTGACGCCCGGTTCGGTTCAGGAGCGGGTCGGTGCGGGTCACCTCGATCACTGAGTACCATCCCGCGGCCGGTGTCGTCGTCGAATTCACCGCCGACGTCACCGGGGATGCACAACGGTCCCCGATTCCACCGTCGTTCAATCAACGGTTTCATCTGGGCGATCTGGGCGAGGCTCGGCGAGTATGGATCGCGGGCACGTTCGATGTGCCCGGCCGCATCGATGTCGACGCTCTCGCGTGGGCGTTCGCTCGACTGATCGACCGACACGACACTCTGCGCAGCTCGTTCGTCCAGGCGACCGACGGCCTGGACAGGATGCTCCATCGCCCCGGTTCGGTCGAGATCGCGGTGTCGAACCGGACCGAATTCGGTTGCCCGACCGAGCTACGTGAGCATCTCCGCCGAATACTCGAGTTACGTTGCGACGCACGACGGTTCCCGTCGTACACGTGCGTCGCGATCGACCGGCCGGACGTCTCGACGGTGGTCTGCGCATTCGACCACTCGAACGTCGACGCGCTGTCGATCGCGGTGACCGTGGACGAGGTTCGCGCCTGGTACGACGCGTACCGGCGCTGCCCGTCGAGTCCGAACATCGAGCTGAGTCCGGTGGGAGGATTCGTCGACTACTGCCGTATCGAAGCAACCGAGCCGGCTGTGGATCGCCATGACGAGCGCATGGTGCGGTGGTCGGAATTCCTTGTTCGGTGCGGTGGTACGACGCCGAGTTTTCCGTTCGACCTGGGACTTGCGGACGGTGAGACTGCCACGCAGGCAACTCTTGTCGCGCCGGTCCTCGATGCCTACCGCACTGCGGAGTTCGAGCGCCTGTGCACTCGGTCGGGCGGCGGGATGTTCGCCGGGGTCGTGGCTGCGATCGGTCAGGCCTGCGCCGCCATCGGCGGACCGCGGCAGATACCGTTCCTGTTCCCTCTGCACATCCGTCACGAGGATCGGTTCCGGCGGGCACTGGGCTGGTTCACCACCAACGCCCCGATGACCGTGGACGTCGGCGACGTGCTCGTCGACACGATCGCCGCGGCCCAACGGGAGTTTCGTGCTGCGCTACCGCTGAGCACCGTGCCCATCCCCCAGGTGTTGGCATCCCTCGGAGACACGTTCACCCTCTCGCGAAACGACGTGTTCATGGTGTCGTACATCGACTACACCAGAATCGAGGGCCACCGCCGACTCGAAGAATCCAACGCACACCACGTCAGCAACGCGACGGTGTCCGACGACGCGCAGTTCTGGGTGTCGCGGACAGCCTCGGGTCTGGCTCTGCGGGCACGTTTTCCCGACACCGTCCTCGCGCACTCGGTCATGACTGCGTTCAGCGGCGCGCTGGTCGCGCTGCTGGCCGAGGCGACCGACCAGGTCGCCACAACGGCCCTGACACGCTGAGACAGTACCGACGCAGCGCACTGTGCCTGCGGCTCCCGCCACTCGGTGGCGGTACGGCATAGGATTGTCGACGGAGACCGTTCACCCCCGAGCGGGCCGCCAGCCGAATATCTTCCGTAGGAGCCGATACGTGCCTGTACCAACCGATTCCAACGCAATGTTCGCCGACTACGCGCATCCGGATCGTCTCGTATCCACCGAATGGCTGTCCGCTCATCTCGGTACGCCCGGGCTCCGCGTCGTCGAATCCGACGAGGACGTGTTGCTCTACGACGTCGGCCACATTCCCGGCGCGGTCAAGATCGACTGGCACCTCGACCTGAACGACCCGGTCACGCGCGACTACATCGACGGCGAACAGTTCTCGAAACTGATGAGCCGCAAGGGTATTTCGCGTGACGACACAATCGTCGTGTACGGCGACAAGAGCAATTGGTGGGCCGCCTACGCACTGTGGGTGTTCACCCTGTTCGGACACCAGGACGTGCGGCTGCTCGACGGCGGACGTGATGCCTGGCTGTCCGAGAACCGCGACACCACACTCGATGTCCCTGAGTTTCCGGCGACCGACTACCCCGTCGTCGAGCGGAACGATGCACCGATCCGCGCATTCGCCTCGGACGTGCTCGGAGTTCTCGGCTCCGTGCCTCTGATCGACGTACGCTCCCCCGCGGAGTACACCGGCGAACGCACCCACATGCCCGACTACCCGGAGGAAGGTGCGCTGCGCGGCGGCCACATCCCCACCGCCGTCAGCATCCCGTGGGCCAAGGCAGCAGCACCGGACGGTCGATTCCGCTCACGCGCAGAACTGGACGAGATCTACGCCGAGACTTCGGCAACCGACGAGGTCATCGCGTACTGCCGCATCGGCGAGCGGTCGAGCCATACCTGGTTCGTGCTGACGCATCTGCTCGGGTACGAGTCCGTCCGCAACTACGACGGCTCGTGGACCGAGTGGGGCAATGCTGTGCGCGTTCCGATCGCCCGGGGCGAGGAGCCCGGATCGGCACCGGCCGCTCGATGAGTTCCCTTCCAGAATCGTTGGCCGAGATCGTCGAGGATTTCGCCGCAGTCGAGGGCCAGGACAAACTGCAGCTCCTGCTCGAATTCAGCCGGGAACTACCCCCGTTGCCGGATCACCTGGCCCAGGATGCGATGGAGCCGGTCCCCGAATGTCAGTCGCCGTTGTTCCTGTCGGTCGATGCATCCGATCCCGCCCGGATCGAGCTGTACTTCAGCGCGCCGCCGGAGGCTCCGACGACTCGCGGGTTCGCCTCGATCCTGGCGCAGGGGCTCGACGGTCTCAGCGCACAGGAAATCCTCGACGTTCCGGACGATTTCTACTCGGCTCTCGGATTGAGCGATGCGGTGAGCCCCCTGCGCCTCCGAGGGATGTCGGCGATGCTTGCACGTATCAAGAGGCACCTGCGCTGACCTCGTGTTCGGCAGCGCCCGGCCTTCGTCTTGATCGATACACGCCGCCGTCGGTAGACTTCGGTAGTGGGCATCGTCGCCCGCTGTCCGAACAATCCCCCGAATGCGTCTGACGAAGGCTGGTTGCTGCCGATATGGAGTTCACCGAGTTGGCGGACTACGCGGTTCCCGCGGGCACGCTCACCGAATGGATTCCCAGTGTCGGCCCACACGCCCACACTCCCGAAGCCGCCGGGTGGCAGCCCGACCCTCGCCCGACGTCCTACGTCCACGAGGCGCACCTGCGTACCAGCCTGAGCAGCCCTCGCCGCGGACGCGAGTCGTGGCTCGGCGCGGCGTTCGAGATTGCCGGTCCCCTGGACAAGCACGCTTTCCGGCGGGCGGTGCTGAACTGGATCGACAGACACGAAGCCATGCGGTCGAGCGCATCGATCGACGAGGCCACCGGTGAGATGACCCGGGTGACCGCCGCGCAGGGAGCCGTCGACATCTGGCAGGTCGAGCAGGAACGGTGTGCGCAGTCGAGTGAGGTCTTCGAGCATCTGCAATATCTCTTCGACGAGTTCACCTCGCCCCTGATCTGGCCCGCCTACGCGTTCGTCACTCTCGAACCACTGGACGAGACGCGGCCGATCACCGTCTTCTTCGCAGCAGATCACTCGATCATCGACGGCTTGTCCACTGTCCTGGTCGCCCACGAGATCGCGGCCCTGTACGGCGAGGAGCTGGGCGGGGCACCGGCCGCCCTGTTCGAGGCCGGCAGCTATCTCGACTTCGGGTCCTCCGAACGCGAGCGAAACGCCGAGTTGGAACATTCGCACGAGGCCGTCGCGATCTGGCGCGATCTGCTGATCGACGGGGACGGCCAGCTGCCCGACTTCCCGCTCGACATCGGTGATCCCAGCCCGGACGACGTACCTCAGGGCGGGCTCTCTGCTTGGGTGCTCGACCCCGAGCAAGCCGATTCGTTCTCGGTCGCGTGCCGAAAGACCGGGAACAGTCTGTTCGCCGGATTACTGGGGGTCCTGGCCATCACCGGTGCCGAGCTGGGCGGGGGCACCCAATTTCGGACTGTCACCCCGGTACACACCCGGGACGAGCCGCAGTGGGCGTCGGCACTGGGGTGGTTCGTCGGACTGTGTCCCATCTCGTTCGACATCGCCGGCGCGGAGTCGTTCGGCTCGGTCGTGGCCGCAGCATCGGCCGAGGTGAAGAAGACCAAGCCGATTGCGCGGGTTCCGCTCGATCGGGTGTTCACCACCCTCGGCTACTCGGCCAGGCCACGTTTCGTCGTCTCGTTCATGGATGTGCGGTTCGCGCCGGCAGCAGAGCACTGGCCGGATTGGAACGCGCGTGCGCTGCGCAGCAAGCAGTACCAACACGACGTGTACATCTGGATCAACCGCACACCTCAGGGAATCAACATCGCGGCTCGCTATCCCAACACCGAGCTCGCAACTGCCCGGGTACACGAATACATAGGCACCTTTCGCGCCCTGCTGACCGAGGTGGCCGACACCGGTACCGCCTCCTTCTCTGCCGCAACGTCCCAGCATCCCGATCCCGGGCACTCCGATACCGGGCGGATCGCTACCAGCCAGTAGTCCCATCCTGTCGCCCTGGACGCGCCGCAGCGGCCTGGACCGATTGCAGCGACGACCGAGTCGGTGCTTAGACTCCGACGTGACGTTCGTGACGATGGATGCGAAAAACACATCTGTAGGAGGCTCAGTGCCCAGCCATGCCAGTGCTCAGATCACCAAGGTTCTTGTTGCCAATCGTGGTGAGATCGCGGTTCGGGTGATCCGGGCGGCCGCTGATGCCGGGCTGGCCAGTGTCGCTGTGTACGCCGAA
>NZ_JBFBMD010000046.1:0-11940 GCF_040686915.1 Rhodococcus sp. NPDC077669
TGGATGGCGTAGGAACCTCCATCGTCGGGAGACCTCGACGTCTACCTGCGGACCGACGCGCCCGGCCGACCTACACCCTCATCTGGGAAGAGCCGCGTAAGTGCACATGATTCTGACCTGCACGTCACTTAGTGGCAGTGTCGATGCACCGTCCGCTTTCGACCCAAATGGCGCGCCAGGAGATCCGCCAGTAATCGGTCGCACGGATTTCGACGTCGGCGAGGGTGGATCAGGCTCTGATGATTGTTGACTCCGCCTGCACCCGTAACCTGTGCTGGTTCAATCGGAAACCATCGTCGTCGATGTCTGTCCATTTCCTCAGAATTGAGCAGCGCAGGCTATGGACCTTGTTCGACCGGATGGCTACCATTCCTACGCAACAGATCACAAGTCTGTGTTTCTGCGCCGGCGAACCACCTGCGTTCCGGTCGCGACAAGCGTAAGACGAACATGACGGTATGACTCCGGCTTTGTGGGCCGAGCCGCTTCATCGAACTTGAAGTAGCTGTGAGGTCGGCACAGGCGGGTACGAGCCTTGCTCCACCTGTGCAGTCGGGGTTGCGCATCGACCGGACTGGGCCTTCTAGTGAAGCTGGCAACGGTCGACGGAATGGGGATGGGTGCATACGATCCGGTCGCAGCGTTACGGTGAGCCACCGCGGTCGGGTCGGCATCGCAAGAGCTCTTTCGGCCGAGCCTCCGCGGCACTGTCGGACTGGTTCACGCAACCGTTCGACTACGACTGGATAGTACTTCATCACTCCACCCGTCATTTGCGCGGACTTCTCGGTGGGGTCATCGCAGCGGGGACTCTGTCCATCGCTTTTATCTCGACGGTCATGTTGTTCAGTTTCCATGGTCCCACGAGCGAGAGCGGTAGAACCTGGATTGTCGTGATGCTGGGAATTCAGGTCGCGGTTGCAGGTGCCTGGCTGGTGCTGCCTCTGCCCAATGGTCGGAAAAGGCTGGTACAAGTCTTTGTTATGTTCGCCATTTTCGGGGACGTAGGATTGACCTCCGTTCTGGCCTTCTACGATGATTTCGGGCGTTTGACCGGGTGTGTTCTCTTCTCGGTGACGGGGGCGTTTGTTGGATATCTCATGAGCCCGCGATGGCTGGCGGCGCACCTCACATGGTCAAGTGTTTTTACACTAATTTTCGGCTATCTAGCATATCTTGGTCAAAATGAGGACCCAGCAACGATTCTAGCTACGACATGCACCGTACTCGTGGCTACCAACGGCACACCGGTATTCGCTCAAGTTGTGTGGACCCTGATCTCGCGCGACGCCCGGCAGTCGACACTCGACCCCCTCACTGGCGTCTTCAACAGGAGAGGCGCAGACAACGCACTACTCGATTTGTGGGCGGAGGCCGAGGAAAAACAGCTTTCTCTTGTAGTTCTCGTAGTCGATATAGATAAGTTCAAACGGGTCAATGACAATCATGGGCATGCCCGTGGGGATGAGGTCATTCAACTGGTTTCAAATCGTTTGGCCGCACTGGCAGGTAGACGAGGCGTTGTGGCACGAACGGGCGGCGAGGAATTTCTGGTGGCGTCCACTGGCGCGGAATGCGATCTGCATGAATTGATCCATCTGGTCAAAACAGGGTTGTATCATCCGACAGATCCGGTACCTGTGACAGCAAGCATCGGCGCAGCAGTGCTCCCAGTCAGTTCGATGTCGCCCGGTATCGGGGCCTCGACCATTGTGCGAATGGCCAGAACGGCGGATGCTCACATGTATCGCGCAAAGGAGTCGGGGGGAAACAATGTTTCGATGACGGTGCTGTAAGTACGCCCGACGACCACCTCGAAGTGTGCGAGCCGGGTCCGAACTGACGCGTGCCGGGTCAGTGTTGCTGTTGCCCAGGCCGAATCAGGCCCCTGGACGTTGCTGCTGCCACGGCCGAGGTTCGTGAGTCGACGCCCAATTTCGGGTAGATGTGGGCCAGATGGGACTTGACGGTGGCCTGACTCAGGAACAGCTGCTGGCTGATCTGCACGTTGGAATGTCCGTCTGCCACCAACTGCAGCACTTCGATCTCACGCAACGTCAGTGTGCTGCCGGGTGTCCGCATCCGGTCCATCAACCGCGATGCGACGGCAGGCGCGAGCGCCGACCCTCCTGCTGCTGCCGTGCGCACCGCTGCAGAGAGATCATCGGGCGGTGCGTCTTTGAGGAGGTAGCCCACCGCGCCGGCTTCGATGGCAGCGAGAATGTCGGCATCGGTGTCGTAAGTCGTCAATACCAGGACATACGGTGCGCTGGGGAGGGCGGCAATGCGGGCGATGGCGTCGACGCCGTGCATTCCGGGACCGAACTGCAGATCCATCAGCACCACGTCGACCTCGAGCTCGGCTGACAGTTCGATCGCCTGCTCGGCTGTCGTCGCTTCGGCGATGATCACGAAGTCCGGCTCGGTCTCGAGTACCGCGCGCAATCCTGCGCGAACTATCGGATGGTCGTCGGCCATGAGGAGGCGGATCATGTTCGCACCTCCAACGGCACAGTGATGGCGATGGCTGTGCCCTCGCCAGGTTTCGATTCCACCGCCAGGGTGCCGCGCAGTGAGTCAGCGCGAGCCCTCATCGCGGGCAGCCCGAAACCACGATCCCCAGTGCTGACGGTGTCGGGATCGAAGCCCCCACCATCATCGACGACGTCGAGCGCCACCTCGGTGTCCATGTAGCTCAGGGTGACCGCCACCCGGGTGGCATCAGCATGCTGCGTGGCATTCGCCAGAGCAGACTGAGCGATGCGCAGCAACGCAACCTCGTGTGCTGTCTGGAGAGGTACCGGAACACCCGACAACTGCCAGTCGACCGGTAGTCCGGTAGCTGTAGAAGTGCGGGCGCACAATCGTTCCAACGCCGAGGGAAGTGAGCCGTTCTCCAGATCCGGCGGTGTGAGCGCACGAACGAAGCGGCGGGCCTCTTCGAGGTTGCTCGACGCTGTCTCTCGGGCCTGGACGACATGCCTGTTCGCCTCGTCGGAACCCGCCGGGAGCAGGCGCTCGGCCGCGCGGAGCAACAAATGGATGCTGGACAACCCCTGAGCCAGGGTGTCATGAATTTCACGGGCCAGCCGTTCACGTTCAGCGAGGACCCCGGCCTCGTGTTCCGCCGCCGCCAGTTCTCCGCGGGCAGCCGTCAGCTCCTCGATGAGCGCGCGCCGCTGTTCGCTCTCTCGATAGAGCGCCTGGTAGCCGAGTACGACCGCGATTGCGACCGCGGCACCGAGCGAGGGTCCGATTACCGCTCCGACCGCGAAACCTCTCTGATGCCAGCTGAACCCAGCGATCGCCGTGATGGTCGTGACGACAACGGCCGTCATGCCCCACTTCGTCTGCAGGAGATGGAGCTCGAGAAAGAACAACGGGAACGCCAGGTACACGGCCTCGGGGCTCACCACGAGCAACGCCGTCCACACCGCCCAGACAGCCACGAGCCATCCCGCGGCGATCGACCCGGAGTGACGCACTCTCGGCCAGGTTGCGCCCACCGCGTACACCACGCCCAGGACCACGGCAAGAACGACGACCGCCATCAGGTGCGGTACGCGCTCCTGGACCGCACGCACGATCGACAGCGTCAGCAATGCCCCCAGCAACAGATGTAGGCAGCCGCGCAGGATGCGCATGACAGGGGTGAGCGACGACGGATCCATATCAGTGTCCAGGCTATGCGGTTCGCACTCGGCCGGCATCGGCCGAAAGGTGTAACCGGCTCTGATCCTTCCGGCTCTCAGGATGCACTCTCCCGGTCGATGCCCCCGCACCCAGGCAGCGGCGAGAGTTGGACTCAGTCACCGGGTACTTGATCCGGTCGTCTGCAAGAAAGGCAGAAAAGACGTGTTCGTCGCTTGGAGAGACCTACGATTCGCCAAAGGGCGGTTCGCCCTGATGGGAACCGTCATCGTGCTGATCACCATGTTGGTCGGCCTGTTGTCCGGACTCACCGCAGGATTGGGCAGAGAAAGCACGTCGGCTATCACCGACCTGCCGGCTGACCATCTGACATTCTCGGCACCGACAGGGGGCAAGGCGGTGTCGTTCACCGACAGCACCGTCACCGAATCCACCTGGCAGCAGTGGGCACAAGTGGATGGAGTTCAGCGAGCCGAACCACTCGGCATCACGACCACCAAAGCCGAGGCCGGCCCGCGCAGCGCCTCGATCTCCGCGTTCGGCGTGCAGCCAGGCTCGACTCTGGCACCGGAATCGGACCGAATCCGCACCGGCAGCGCAGTACTGTCTACGTCGGCCGCCGACGAGCTCGACGTCGGAGTCGGCGAAGACTTCGTCCTCGGTGGACAGCGGCTGACGGTCGCTGGTGTCGACGGCGACGCCTCCTACAGCCACACCCCGGTGATCTACATGGACTTGCAGGCCTGGCAGACCCTGTCCGGCGGAGCGTCCGACGGCCCGCTGCGAGCGACAGTGGTCGGGTTGAGCACTGTCGCCGACGCCGACCTCCCTGCGGCCGACGAACGGATCGGCACCGACACGGTGCCCACCGCAGACGCCAAGTCCGCAGTCGGCTCCTACAGCTCGGAAAACGGCTCGCTGCAACTGATGCGCGCCTTCCTCTTCGCTATCTCTGCACTTGTCATCGGGGCGTTCTTCACCGTGTGGACCATCCAGCGCAGCGGCGACGTCGCGGTACTCAAAGCTCTCGGAGCATCCACCGCATATCTGCTTCGAGATGCGCTCGGTCAAGCCGTCGTACTGCTGACCATCGGCACCGTCGTCGGAACGGGGTTGGCCGCAGGAGTGGGCGCACTCGTCGGCGGCACCGTGCCGTTCGTGCTCGACATCGGCACCGTGGCGCTACCCGCGCTGATCATTATCGTCCTCGGCGCAGTCGGCGCCGGACTATCCATAAACCGAATCACCTCCGTTGACCCCCTCACCGCACTCTGGAGCGCACGATGAGCCTGCATCTGACCAACATCACCCTCACTTACCCCGACGGCGACGCCCGGCTGACCGCGCTGGACAGCGTCGACCTACACGTCGAGAAAGGCACGATGACTGCCGTCATCGGCCCGTCCGGCTCCGGCAAATCCAGCTTGCTCGCCGTGGCGGCCACCTTGATCACACCCGATACCGGACGCGTCGTCATCGACGGAACATCCACTGTCGCAATGACCCGCGGACAATTGACGACATTGCGGCGCACCAAGATCGGGACGGTCTTTCAACAGCCCAATCTGTTGCCGTCGTTGTCCGCCGTTGAGCAACTGCAGGTCATCGCCCACCTCGATGGGCACTCTCCCCGCGGCGCAGCAATGCACGCGCTCACGCTGCTCGACGCTGTTGGCCTCGGCGATCACGCGCACAAGAGGCCGCATCAACTCTCCGGTGGGCAACGACAGCGGGTCAATATCGCTCGAGCCTTGATGAGCAACCCCGCGGTGCTGCTGGTCGACGAACCCACCAGCGCTCTCGACCACGAGCGCGGAGCGGCGATTCTCGATCTCATCACCACTCTGACCCGCACCAACGGCACTGCGACGGTGGTGGTCACCCACGACCGCGCACATCTCTCCGACATGGACGATGTCGTGGAAATCGTCGACGGCCGGTTACTGGTCAACGCTCAGGCCAGGTGAGCCGGCTCGGCCAGTGGACACACTGTGCGTACGTCGCCGGTGTCACCGCATTCGTTATGGAAGCACCCACCGGCCGTGCGGCGAGACCACAACTGGGATGATTGAGATGGCTGATCCGTTCGAGGACGAGGTGCACATTTCCGCCGGCGCACTCGTGTCCAAACGGATCCACCCGAATGATGCGGTAGTCGGATGCGAAAGAGAAACGACGCGGTCGAACCAGTGAACGGATCGGGCGAACCCCCTGAATGTCTGTATGGGTGTCGATGACGCACCGATGGTTGGTGATGTCGGACTAATTCATCGACGTCTTCTCCCCCGAAGTTCGCGAGTCTGACGTAGGCAGAGGTGGCTGGAAAGACTGCACCTGTGGGCAACCGCACGTCTGTCTTCACGCGTCCACATCGAGATGGGGACTCGCCATGGGCAGCTGCTTGTCACTCGATGAGATCGGTCAGGGCACTACCCGTCTCTGACCCGATGAACTCGAGAAGATCCTCCAATAAGGTATCCGCACGAGCCTCGACGTCGGCGAGGGTGGAATCGATGTCTCCGAGAAGGTCGTGGGCGTTTCTGCGTGCGCGTGTTCCGCGTTCGTAGTAGCCGGGGTCGAGTACGACCGTCGATGCGGGCTCTGGTGCGATGCACGAGTCTGAGAGCTGTGTCCTCACCCGGGAGCGTGTGTGGTCAGGTGCGCGCCCGTCCAGGTGCAGTCGCACGATGTCGGCTATTGCACGCGCGGTGAGCGGGGTCATGGGCAGCGGGGTGTGGCCCCACCGGTCTATCGGAGTCAGCAGTGGCTGTTCACCGTCCGGATCAAGATACTGCTCGTATCCGGTGAGTGCAGTGCCGGCCACCGCGTCGATGGCGTCTGCGAGCATGCGGTTGCTCGGATAGCGGTCATGGTGGCCCAACACCTCGCACCAGCGTCGATACACCCGCTTTGGGGACGCGCCTGCTTCCCCGGGTTCCTGTGCGGTGCTGGTGCGGATGCCGTCGTCTGTCTCTATGCGAAGGGTATCGATCTCAAGGTCGGCGGTGATGTCGCATACCCGCAGGGCTGCAATCTGCGTGTAGGGCAGGCCGGTCGACGCCAGAGTAAGGATCAGTGCGTCTCGGCGCGCGAACAGTGCAGCTGGCCAACCGGATTCGGGCAGACTGGCGATGATGCCGCCGGTCAGGGCAGCGAGACCGTGCAGGCGTGTGGTGCGGGCTTCGTCGAGAGCAGCTCGTACGGTCTCTGCGCGTCCCGGTGGCGGTAGGGCGTGCCGGTGGTGGGCGGCGTCGATGACCGCGATACGGCGGCGTTGGGTTGCCGGCGCGGCAGGGTGAGCACGGAGGAACTGCGCGAGTGATTCTGGTGGGGCCGGTAGTGCCAAGTGATCGTGGGCGGTGCACCAGTCCTCGAACAGTGACCAGATGTGTCGATCCCGCTCCGGTAGAGCTACTTTGATGGTGTTCGACGCTCGTATCGAACGGCCGCGGACGTCGTGGTCAGCATCTGGGTCGATCCCCGTCGGCCCGCCGCTCGCTGGCCCATCCGCGTGACTGGCGGAGTGTCGATATTCAAAGTTGCAGTGTTCGGAAACGGTGACACTTCCTCCCCGGTTTGGCTGTTACAACAGTTTAGGCACCGCTCGCCCAGCCTTGGTGACGTCGAGCCGAGGTGGACGCCCCCGTAGCCCAAGCATCTTCAGATCTGCCCGCCGTCCGCCAGCGGGCGCGAAACCGTTCCGTACGAGCCCGTCCATTCGCACCGTCACGTCAATCGGAGGCTCGTTGCGGCGGTGGACGTGATCGAAGGCGGATGTTGAACCGGCTAGCCATACCGTATTGTGATACGGTATGGCTATGAGCGAAGCCGCAGTGCGCAACCGACGAGCAGGTGGCCCCAAGCGTCTCCTCGTGCTCGATCAGGTGATATCGACTATGGCGGTCCGCGGATACAGCGGCACCAGGTACGCAGATATCTCCGAGGCCTCCGGTATCGCAGTAAGCACCTTGCAGGGCTACTTCGGATCTCGCGAGGACATGTTGATCGAAGCTTTCCAACGCGCCACTTCCGTTGCCGTTGAAGCCATGCGCGAATTCACGGCGCAATTCGATGACCCATGGAAACAACTGGTGGCGATGGTGGACCGTGGCCTTGCAACGGATGTTCCGACCTGGCGGATGCTCATGGAATTCTGGACGGCAGCCGCCCACGACACCGAACTCCGGCAGCACGCCACAGCATTGGCGACCCAGTACCGAGAACCCTTCGCGGACGCTGTTCGTCGAGGAGTGGAGAGCGGTCAATTCGACCCGCGCTTCGATGTCGAGTCCATCGTCGAAGTCGCAGTGGCAAACATCGTCGGCGTGCTGTACCCAACGGTACTCGGCCACCTGCCTCTTCCTGCAACGAATTACCGCGACGTAGTCATCTCCCAGTTGGCGTACGTCCTCCAAGTCGATACCCACGAAACTTCCGGCAACCCGCCGGCGCTCGGCGATCAAGAAGGGTGACACCCATGTCCCACTCAGTCATCAACCCCAGTGAGCTCCACGACCCAATTCCCTACGGCTACAGTCACACTGCGGCAGTGCCGGCCGGTACTGGCCTAGTGTTCGTCTCCGGTCAGTACGGATCCGGAAAGGACGGCATGGTCGTCTCTGCCGACTTCGCCGGCCAAGTGAAACAAGCATTCGCCAACCTCGGCGTGGCCCTGGCTTCGCACGGGCTCGACCACAGCAACATCGTCCAACTCAGAACCTACGTCGTCGGCCCGGATTTCGAGAAGCTCGGAATCATCGGAAGTGTTGTCCATGACAGCTGCGGGGAGCTGCCACCGACACAGACCGTAATCGGTGTGTCGGGTTTGGCCATGCCCGACATCCTGTTCGAGGTCGAAGCAGTCGCTTCCTACCCAAGCGCCGAATCGTAGACGCAACCCCATTTGGGGGCCACCGGCGACGTAACCTGCCCACTCGTCGGTGTATCCGAAAACAGGGACAGGTAGTCGAGACCCGATGCCCGGATCGAACCTGGTCGAAATGCTCGATGGTAGGACCTTGAATGTGTTGTGTAAGTGCACATTCACTGTTTCAGCTTGGCGTTCATGATTCGTCTTGTTGCTCTTCGGAACGAGCGAGCAGGTAGTCGGCCCAGTCTCTGAAACTGACATCACTCGTGTCAGTTTCAGAAGTCAGCTGCACTTGTTCAGAAGTGGGTGTCATACAGCCACTGTTAAAGGTAGACCTGTAGTCCGTCTCGAGCAGTCGCGGTCTTCCTACACGAAATGCGAACGTTCCCCTTTCGCCCGCGGCGGTGAACCTTCCCATTCATCACCCTCGCATCGATGATTTATACCCCTAGGGGTACTTGTATACCCCCCTAGGTATATGCAACAGTAGGTACACCCCGCCAGGAAGGATTGCCATGTGCTACCCCGTCGCATGCCCGACATGCGGTAAGACCACCTGGGCCGGCTGCGGGCGCCACATCGACAGCGTCATGAAGAATGTCCCACGGCCGCAGCAGTGCACCTGCTCGTCGAGCGAGGCACCCGATCCAGCTAGGCGCACCGGCTTTTTTCACTCCCTGTTTCATCGCTGACACCTCACCTTTAAGTCTTCGAGGAAGCTTTTGGGCCTTCGTGGCCTTGTCATATACCCCCACCCGTATTTAGGAGAATGCTATGTCCGTTCCCGCTACCGCGGCGGCTACCGACCGACACGACCGTGACCGGCCACCTGCACCTGGCGCACTCGGCCGCCTGGGGAGCGCGATGGTCACGCGTCGCCGCTGGGTGTTCGGTATCTGGCTGATCACCCTAATCGCCCTTGGATCAGCTGCACCAACGGTGTTTTCGTCGTTGGCCGGGGCCGGCTGGCAGGCCAACGGATCCGAATCCGTCCAGGTACGCGAACTCGCCCAGCAGCATTTCGGCGGCAACTCCTCTGCAGCAGTGCAGGTCGTCGTTCACTCCGACACCGCCTCGATCGACGACCCGGCGATGCAGCAGACACTCACCGACGTCGCGGCTGTGTTCGACAGCGACACCCGCTTCGGCGAGATCGTCGCCCCCCAGCCGGGCATGACCATCAGCCCCGACCGTCACACCGGCATCCTCATCGCCGGCGCAGACGCGAGTACCGACGACATGGTCAAAGCCGTCGACGAGGTCAAAGGCGAGCTGACCGCACTGTCCGGTGACGGCATCGAGGTCTACCCCACCGGGTCGTCAGCACTGTGGTCGGACTTCAACAAAGCCAACCACGACGCGATGATCCAGGCCGAATTGTTCTCCTGGCCGGTCACTTTGGCGATCATGGTGCTCGCGTTCGGCTCTCTCGTCGCCGCGGGTCTGCCGCTGCTACTCACCGTCGCCGGCCTGGTCGCATCCGCAGGCGGACTTGTTCTGCTCAACGGCGTCACGCCGATCTCGGTGTGGGCGATGAACTTCGCGATGATGTTCGCCCTCGCCCTCGGAATCGACTACGCCCTGTTCATCGTCGCCAGGTTCCGCGACGCACTGCGCAACGCCGATCCACGGGCTGCGGTCGCCGAAACCATGGACACCGCAGGCAAAGCCGTGGTCCTATCCGGTCTGACGGTCCTGGTAAGCCTCTCGGCCGTCCTGCTCGTTCCCGCACCGGCGGTGCGCACCATGGCCGTCGGCATCATGCTCGCTGTCACGTTCGTGCTGATCGCCACCATGACCCTGCTCCCCGCAACCCTGGGTGCACTCGGACCCAAGGTCAACGCCGCATCCTTGCCCTACGCCAAGCGCCAGCAGCACCGCTCCCCGAAATTCGCAGCCTGGGGCGAACTACTCCACAAGCACCCCTGGCCGTTCGCTCTGGTCTCCGTCGGCATCCTCATCGCGCTGGCTCTTCCGGTCCTCGGACTGAAAGTGGCAATGCCCTCGATCTCCGTCGTCCCAGAAGACGCACCGGTTCGGCAGGGCTACGAACTCGTCCAGGCCCAGTTCGGTGACGGCGCGCCCGGCGCACTGCAGATCGTCGTGCCAGCGTCGGATGCGGCCGCGACCGCCACCGCAGCCACTACCGTCGACGGAATCTCGATGGTCACCCCGCCTCAACCTGCGTCCGATGGCTCGAACTATTCACTGCTGCAAGCACTTCCCACCGTGGACCCTTCGGACGAGAGAATGGGCGCCATCCTCGGTGACCTGCGCGCGCAGCTGCCGGAGTCGGCGTTGGTCGGCGGTGCGCCGGCGGAGAACCTCGATCTGCAGCAAGCACTGAACGACTACCTACCGCTGGTGATCGGCATCATTTTGGCGCTCGGTTTCATCCTGCTGCTCGTTGCGCTCCAAGCACCGCTGATCGCGATCCTCGGCACCGCCGTCAGTCTGCTCTCGACCGCCGCAGCGTTCGGGGTCGCGAAGCTGATCTTCCAGGACGGGCACGGTGCGTCACTGCTCGGCTTCACCCCACAAGGATTCCTCGACGGCTGGGGTCCGGTGTTCTTCTTCGCGATGATCTTCGCCATCGCCATGGACTACACCGTGTTCCTCCTCGCCACCGCGAAAGAGCACTACGAGAAGACCGGAGACCCGAAAGCCGCTCAGGTCGACGGGCTCGCGCACTCCGGCCGGGTCATCTTCGCCGCCGCCGCGGTCATGGTCGCAGTGTTCTTCACCTTCGCACTCTCCGATCCGCTCCCACCGAAAGAAATGGGCATCATCCTCGGTGTCGCAGTACTGCTCGACGCCTTCCTGATCAGACTGATCCTGCTGCCGGTCCTGCTGCGTCTGACCGGGCACGCCGCATGGTGGTCACCGGCTTGGCTACGCAAGGTGCTGCCGTCGATCAGCTTCTCGCACTGACACCCCACCGCACCGAAAGGAGCACTCATGACCGACCCCAACACCACCCACTCGTCCGCGTTCGCGGGATGGCCGATCGAACGTATCGTCCCCGCCCTCGCTGCCGGTGTCACCGCCACCGGCCTGGCCCTCGGCGAACTCCACGCACCGCAGTGGCGACTGCTCAGCGCGTTCGCTGCCGCGAACCTCGCCCTCTACGCAGCGGTCGGATGGTGCCCGGCCAGCGCACTCCTCACCAGGGTGGGCGTGCCGAGTATTCGCCGTCCCCGAATCGGGTAGGCACACATCACCGCAGTTCTACGACCGAAAGGAACTTCCCTCATGAACATCGCACTCTCGACCACCCTGACCGACACCGACTTCCACACCGCAGTCGACGCCGTCAAAGCCTCCGGGACTGCCCCGACTTCAGTTGACTAGTGGGGTTGAGCGATTCAGGCCGCGTGTGCGGTCCGGTTGATTGTCTCAAACTCGATAGGGGTGAGCTT
>NZ_JBFBMD010000047.1:0-10834 GCF_040686915.1 Rhodococcus sp. NPDC077669
ACGACTCGACGGCCTGAGCCCGGTGCAATACCGAGCCCAGGCCCTCGCAGCCTAGGATTTCCATTAACCGGTCCAACCCACGGGGTCCAGTGCACGTCGATGGACCATTCACGCCTTCGAAGGGGGTTCAGCTCTCGGCGAGTCGCTGCTTCTCGTGTTCGACATCGAAATCGGCTGCGGGCCAATCGAGATCGAGCTTTTCGAGCGCGTCGATGAGAATTTCCGTGACGGCCAGTCTGCTGTACCACTTGCGGTCGGACGGGACGACGTACCACGGTGCGTGGTCGGTATCCGTGCGATCGAGAACCCGCTGATACGCCGTCCGGTACTGCGGCAGGAAACCACGCTCGGTGACGTCGCCCGGGTTGTACTTCCAGTGCTTCTCGGGTCGATCCAGCCGCTCCTGCAGTCGCTTCTTCTGTTCGTCGGCCGAGACGAACAAGGCCACCTTGACGACGACCGTGTCCTCGTCGACCAACTCCTTCTCGAAAGCGTTGATCTCGTCGAATCGCTTCTCCCACACCTGCCGTGGCACGAGGTCGTGGACCGCGACGACGAGAACGTCCTCGTAATGGGACCGATCGAACACCCCGATTCGGCCTGCGCGCGGAAGAGCTTTGCGGATGCGCCACAGGTAGTGGTGTTGCTTCTCCTCCTGGGTCGGCACCCCGAACGACGCGAGGTCGACGCCCTGCGGATCGACCATCCCGATGACGTGCTTGACCATGCCGCCCTTGCCCGCAGTGTCCATGCCCTGCAGCACGAGCAGAACCGACTTGGTGCCGCCTGCGCGCCCGTGGGCATAGAGCTTTTCCTGGAGCGCCGCAAGGACCGCACCGCGCTGCTCGAGGACGTCGTTGCCGTGTGCTTTCGCGCCGTCGAACCCCGGAGTGGCGGTGAAATCGATGTCCTCCACCCGAGGAGAGGCACTGGCGCGCAGCACATCGACGGGAGAGAGCGTCCACAGTTTCGACTTGTCGGCCATAGGCGGAAGACTACTTCTCTACCATGGGATTCATGGCCCCTACCATCGCAAAAGCCGAGACTGTGTCGCGTGAGCAACTGCTCGAATTCGTATCTCCGCGGCACCACCACACCCTGATCACGCGTAAGCGCGACGACAGTCTGCAGGTCTCCCCGGTGTCCGCAGGCGTGGACTCGGAAGGCCGCATCGTCATCGCCACCTACCCCGAGCGCGCCAAGGTGCACAACATCCGCCGCACGCCGGCCGTCACCGTGTTGGTACACAGCGACGACTGGAACGGCGACTACGTCCAGGTCGACGGGACGGCCGAGATCATCGATCTCCCCGACGCCGTCGAGCCTCTGGTGGAGTACTTCCGCAGCATCGCCGGCGAGCACTCGGACTGGGACGAGTACCGCGCGGCGATGGTGAAGCAGGGAAAGTCGTTGATCCGCATCACGATCGACACCTGGGGCCCGATCGCCGCGGGTGGCTTCCCGCCCGGGAGAGTGTGACAAGCCCCCGGGAAGAGTGTGACAAGCCCGCCCGGGAAGAGTGTCGCAAGCCCTCCCGGGCGGGTGTGAGCTAGGCCTTCAGTGGTGCTGCGAACAGTGGCACTGCGTTGTCGAGTGCGTATCGGGTTCCCGCGACCGAGGCGGCCGAGAATGCGTTGGACAGGTCGGTGTCACCGAGCACGACGAGGCGTCCGTCGCGGGCCGACGGGAGTCCCTGGATGAGCGGGTTCTCGGTGATGACCTCGGGTCCGCTGCCGATGGGGAACATGACCGTCAGGTCGGCGTCGAGGTTCGCGATGTTCTCCTCGGACAGGTCGACGCTAAATTTCCCGGGTTGGGCGAGGTCCTGGATGGCCGGGGCGTTCGTCAGTCCGAGTGCTTCGAGGAAGTCGACTCGGGTGTCGCCGCGTACGTAGGCCCCGCTCTGGCCGCTGTACAGCGTGCCGACGGCGACGGACTTGCCGGCGAATTCCGGGTTGGCAGCGACGGTCTCGGCGAATTGAGCCTTGGTGTCGTCGATCAGCTTCTTGCCTTCGTCGACTTTTCCGAGCGCCTCGGCGACGATCTCGGTCTGCCCGTCCCATGTGGTGCCGTAGGCGACGTCGGTTCCCGGAGGGGCCGCGACAGTGGGGGCGATGTCGGACAGCTGGTCGTACACGGCCTTGTCGTTGGTGCTCCGGGTCCACAGGATCAGGTCCGGTGCCAGGGCGGCGACCGATTCGACGTCGATGTCGTAGGTGGCCAGGATCGTCGGGTCGGTGTCGTACTTTTCGGTGACCCAGGGGCCGAGGCCGTTGCCTCCGACGCCGAGCCAGTCACTGGCTCCGACGGGTTGCACGCCGAGAGCCAGTGCGGTTTCGGCGTCGGACCAGCCGAGTGCAACTACTCGCTGGGGGTCGGCCGGCACCTCGACCTCCCCGAACATGTCGGTGACGACGGTGCCTTCAGCAGCCGAGTCGGCCGAGTCGCCGCCGTCGGAATTACCGGATCCGCACGCGGTCAGGGTCAGAGCGAGGGCCACGGCTGCCGCAGGCAGGGCCAGAGATCGAGAAATGCGCATAGGGCACGCTAACCTATCAAGCGCGGAAGTGCTCCACGATCTTCGCGCAGAAGGCAGGCAGGTCGTCGGGGTTACGACTTGACACCAGGTTGCCGTCCACGACCACTTCCTCGTCGACGACAGTCGCACCGGCGTTGCGCAGGTCGGTCCGAATGCTCGGGTAGGACGTCAGCGTGCGGCCTTTCAGTACGTCTGCTTCGGCCAACGTCCACGCGCCGTAGCAGATGACTCCGACCGGTTTGTGCGCCTGAACGAATGCGCGCACGAACTCCACTGCGTCCGCATCCACGCGCAGTTGATCGGGATTCGTGGTGCCGCCGGGCAGGATCAACGCGTCGAAGTCGTCGACCGATACCTCGCCCGCGATCTTGTCGACACTGAACGTGTCGCCTGCGTTCACGTCGCTGTTCATGGCTTGGATGTCGCCGTGATCGAGCGACACCAATGTGACTGTGGCACCAGCATTTTCGACGGCTTCACGGGGCTGCACCAATTCGACCTGCTCGACACCGTCGGTGGCGAGAACGGCAATGCGGCGTCCGGACAATGTTTCGTTGCTCATGCTCGTTCGGATTACCGGCGCGATCGAGTTTCAAACGAGAACCGTGTGCGCGGCAGTGGTACGAATGGACACATGAGCGAATCACCGATCGAATCTCCGACCGAGGATCGCGTCGAGCAGAATCTGCCGATCGCGGACGAACCGGACGAGCCGGATGCGGGCGATCTCCCCGTCGAGGCCGACGCCACGGACGTCATCGAACAACGCACCGAAGTTCCGCTCGACGACGAATACGACGAGCGCTAGGACTTACCCGGCTCGTCGTCCACCAGAGGATGCGGCTGAGACTTGAACTTGGCCGGTGAGCCGTCGGCCATGGCCACGCCGTGGATGCCGCCCCACATCATCATGCAGAGGTAGTCGATCAGGTCATCGGCGGACATGGACTTGTTCGAGATCCACCAGTGCGTGGCCAACTGGACTGCGCCGACGATGGCGAACGCCCACGGCACCGAGCCGCCCGAATCCATCTCGCGTTGGCGCAGCCGCTCACCCAACACGGTGGAGAGGAGTTCGGCGATCATGCGCTCGGACTCGGCCACCACGTCCCGGTTGTTGCCGGCGTTGTTGGCCATCACGTAGAGGTACACCTCGGGATCGGTGGCCACCGTCTCGACGTAGGCGGTCACCACCACCCGGGTCAGCTCGTACTCGTCGAGCTCGTGGGAGATCGCGGAGTAGATGCGCGGCGCGAGGGTGGTCTCGACGTACCGAGACATCGTCGCGCTGGTCAGATCGTTCTTGTCGGTGAAATACCGATAGAGCACCGTCTTCGAGATACCGATCTCCGACGCGATCTCGTCCATCCCGATCTCGCGACCACGCAGCCGGATCGCGGCCAACGTACCGTCGACGAGCTCCTCGCGTCGGGCGATCTTGTGCTCTCGCCATCGACGCTTGCGGCCGTCCGGCTTCTCGATCTTGGGCTTGTCCGCGTCCGCCTCGGGGGCGTCCTCCGAGGCTGCCGCCGCACTATTTTTCACCACGTCACCCACCTTATGCGTCGGGTACGACACAGGAGGGGGCCGTGCCCGGTTGATCGGTTGCGATTCTGGGCACAATGTCGGGTGTGCAGCTCATGAACTTCGACGACGAGACCAAGCGTCGCGACCTCCGCAAGATGAAAACCGTCGCGACGGGATTCCTCGTCTTAGCCTCGATCGTCTATCTCTTCTGCCGCTGGCAGGAATCCACCGGGGCCGGGGCATGGGTGGGGTACGTCCGAGCGGCGTCGGAGGCGGGCATGGTGGGCGCGCTGGCGGACTGGTTCGCAGTGACGGCCCTGTTCAAGCATCCGCTGGGCATTCCGATTCCGCACACGGCCCTGATCAAGAAGAAGAAGGACCAGCTCGGTGCCAGCCTGAGCTCGTTCGTCGGTAGCAACTTCCTCGCGCCCGAGGTCGTCTCGGAGAAGGTCGCGTCGGCCCAGGTGCCGTTGCGACTCGGCACCTGGCTCGCCCAACCCGACAATGCGGAACGGGTGGCGGCCGAGGCGGCAACGGTGCTGCACGGCGTGGTCGACGTGCTCAACGACGAGGACATCACCGCCGTCATCGACAGCACCATCGTGCGCCGACTGGCCGATCCGCAATGGGGGCCGCCGATCGGCCGCATCCTCGACGAGCTGCTTCGCGAGAATCGTCAGCTGCCGCTGATCGACATGCTGGCCGAGCGGGCTCATCAGTGGGCATTGGGCAGCCAGGAAATGATCGATCGTGTGGTCGCCCGGGACTCGCCCAACTGGTCGCCGAAGTTCGTCGACACGCTGCTGGGGGAGAAGGTCTACAAGGAACTCGTCGAGTTCACGTGGAAGATCCGCTCCAATCCCGAACACGAGGTGCGCCTGGCGGCGAACAAGTTCCTCGTCGACTACGCCAACGATCTGCAGAACGATCCGGCCACCATCGAGAAGGCCGAGAAGCTCAAGGCGCAGATCATGGGCCGCGAGGAGATCACCGGGCTCGCCGCGTCGACGTGGAAGGTGGCCAAGCGTCTGATCACCGAGTCGGTCGACGATCCGACGAGTACTTTGCGCAACAAGATCAAGGAGAACACGGCCAACTTCGGCATTCGACTGCGCGACGACGACGAATTGCGCGGAAAGGCCGACGGATGGCTGCTGGGTGGGGCCCGTTACATCGCTGCCAACTACGCCGACGAGATCACGACGATCATCGGCGACACCGTCGCGCGCTGGGACGCCGAGGAAGCGAGCAGGAAGATCGAACTGCAGGTCGGACGGGATCTCCAGTTCATCCGGATCAACGGCACCGTCGTCGGTTCCATCGCAGGCCTGGCGATCTACACCGTCTCCGATCTGATCTTCGGGCACTAGTGCTAGCAGAGTGCTTGCAATAGTTAGCACCCTTCGGTACCGTCCAGTAGGACACCGAAACCAGGAGGCCGAGATGGCCGAGAACGAGGGGGATCTGGTCGCCAAAGCGACCGAGGCGACGCAGGTGGTCGCCGAGGCCGGAGACCTTGTCGCCGCAGTCGTCACGACTGCAGCCCAGGACATCGGAAGCTACATCCGGTCCCAGCGAGAAGCCGCACAAGTATCCATGCGGCAGCTCGCGAGCAGGGCCGGAGTGAGCAACCCGTATCTGAGCCAGATCGAACGCGGACTACGCAATCCGTCCGCAGAAGTGCTTGCGCAGATAGCCAAGGGTCTGCGCGTCTCCTCCGAGGTGCTGTACGTCCGGGCCGGGATCTTGGAAGCGCGTCCCCACGGTCCGGTGCGCGAAGCTCTGCTCGGCGATGAGCACATCACCGAACGGCAGAAGCAAGTGCTGATCGAGATCTACGACTCGTTCTGTCGTGAGAACGAGTCGACGCAAGAGCCCGAAACCGACGAACAGGAGACACCAGATGTCTGATTCCAAGAACTTCGAGAACGTCAAGACTCCGATCTACGCAGCTGTCGGTGCCGGCGACGCAGTCGTCCAGGCCGTCGCAGATGTCGTGGCACAGGTGCGCTCGCGCGCCGAGAGCCGGACCAGCGAGGTCAACGCCCGAATCGCAGACCTCTCCGACGAGGTCACCGAGGGCGTCGAGTCGCTCCGCGAGCGCCTGACGAACCTGCCCGCAGAGCTGCCCGACGAGATCGCCGAGCTCCGCGAGCGCTTCACCCCGGACGAGCTTCGCAAGGTAGCCGAGGCGTACCTCAAGGTCGCGTCCGACCTGTACACCTCGCTCGCCGAGCGCGGCGAAGAGACCGTCGAGCGCATCCGCCGCACCCCGGCAGTCGAAGAAGGCCTCGAGCGGGCCAACTCCGCCGCCAACGACGTCGTCGACCTCACCGAGCACGCTCTCGGAACTGTCGCATCGCAGACCCGCGCAGTCGGCGAGCGCGCCGCAGCTCTCGCCGGCATCGCGTCGGACAAGGTTCGCGAAGGTGCCGACGAGATCTCCGAGGCCGCCGACGAGCTCGCCGAGAACATCGACGAAGCCGGCGACGAAGCCAAGGACAAGGCCGTCGAGGCGTCCGACAAGGTGAGCGGCGTGGCAGGCAAGGTCGAATCCAAGACCCGCGGCACCGCCGACGCACCGATCAAGAAGGCTGCTCCGGCACCGGCCAAGAAGGCTGCCCCGGCACCGGCCGCCAAGAAGACCGCACCGGCACCGGCTGCCAAGAAGGCTCCGGCCAAGAAGACCACCAGCTAAAGCACTCGTAAAGAAAACGACCCCTGCACCGCACGGTGCAGGGGTCGTTTCTCGTACACTGGGCGACGTGATTGCGAGCAGCTTCTCCCAGACGATCTTCCTGATCCTGCAAATCATCTCGATTGCAGGGGCTGCGTACGCAATCTTCCACGCGCTACGCCAACGTGCCGACGCTTTTCCGGCCACCGGCAAGCTGACCAAGAACGCCTGGCTGGGCATTCTGGCCGTCGGGCTGCTGCTGACGCTGATCGGCCCGATCGTCATCATGTTCTGGATCATCGGAGTCGTCGCGATCGCGGTGTACCTGGTGGACGTGCGTCCCAAGATCGACGGAATTCAGCGCGGACCGCGCTGGTAGAGGGGCTTCAAGCACCCGTTCGGCGCTGGGCGTAACCTCTACCGCACCCGCTCGGGGGTCACAGGTAGAGGGGAATATCAGTGGTTTCACGCAAGGTAATCGAACGTTCGCTGCTCGGAGTCGGAGGCATCGCCGCTGCCGCGAGCATCGGGGCCTTCGTCGTTCGGCGACGTCGACTCCATTCGTTCACCAAGACCACGGACGTGCAGCCGGACGAGTTGCTGCAGCATCCCACGGCCGAGCCGACCGTCACCGAAGTCGTCACCGACGACGGCGCACACCTGCACGTGCGCAGCTACGGTGACCCCGATGCCGAACCCGTCCTGTTCAGTCACGGTTGGACCTGCTCGGCCGATTACTGGTTTCCGCAGATCAATGCGCTCGCAGGTCGCTACCGCGTCATCGTTTACGACCAGCGCGGACACGGGCGCAGCGACGTCGGAACGCGTCCGCTGAGCCCCGACGTACTGGCCGACGACCTGTCGGCCGTTCTCTCGGCCACCGTCACCGAGGACAACAAGACCGTCCTGGTGGGGCACAGTATGGGCGGCATGTCGATCATGGCGTGGGCCGGAAATTACCCCGATCAGGTCGACCGCCTGGTCAGCGCCGTGCTGCTCGCCAGCACGGCGACGGATTCCCTCGTCCGAGAGACCACCGTCATCCCGTTGCCGCAGCGCTTCCCACGGGTACCCGCTCCGGTGGGACGCGCTGTGCTGAGCTCGGCGCTACCGCTACGGCCGTCCCCGGTGACCCGCCAGGCCATCAAATACATCTCGATGGCCCCCGGTGCCACGCCCGCCGAGGTGGCGTTCTGCGAGAAGATCGTGCTCGAGTGCGCGCCGCGTACCCGGGGTATCTGGGGCGCTGCGTTGAGCGACCTCGACATCCGCGAGGCGCTCGAGAACATGTCCGTGCCCACCAGCGTGCTCGTCGGATCTGCGGATCGACTGACCCCGCCCGTGCACGCGCGCAAGCTCGCCCGAGCACTCGACGACCACGACCACCTGAGTCGACTGATCGTGATCCCCGGAATCGGCCACATGAGCTCGGTGGAAGCGATCGACGACTTCAACGCCGAAGTCGTTCGTCTGCGGAACCTGTGACCCGAACGGTCTAGCTGAACACCACGGTCTTGCGTCCGTGCACCAGGACGCGATCCTCGAGGTGCCAGCGCAGGCCGCGGGAGAGCACCAGCTTCTCGATGTCGCGCCCCTGACGCACCATGTCGGTCACCTCGTCGGAGTGGTCGACGCGGATGACGTCCTGCTCGATGATGGGACCTGCGTCGAGCTCGGCCGTCACGTAATGGCACGTCGCGCCGATGAGCTTGACGCCACGGGCGAATGCCTGGTGGTACGGCCGAGCACCGACGAACGACGGCAGGAAGCTGTGGTGGATGTTGATGGCGCGACCGGCCCAGTGCTCGCACAGCGACTCGGGCAGCACCTGCATGAAGCGCGCCAACACCACTGCGTGCGGGTCGTAGGAGTCGACGAGCGAGCGGACTTCCTCGAAGGCCGGTCCGCGCTCGGACGGGTCCTTCGCGAACTCGACGTGATGGAAGGGTGTTCCGTGCGCCGCAGCGATGGGCTCGAGCGACCTGTGGTTGCCGATCACGGCCGATATCTGGGCGGGTAGTTCCCCGCCGGCCGCGCGGCCCAGGAGATCGTGCAAGCAGTGTGCTTCCTTGCTCACCAGCAGTACGACTCGCTTGGGTGCGCCCGAATCATGCAGTGCCCATTCGGTTTCCGGACCGAGCTCGGCAGCCACTTCGGCGAAGCGGGCCCGCAGATCCTCGACACTCATGCTCACCGACGAGGCCCGCACGGCCTGACGCGTGAAGAACCAACCGGTATCGGGATCGGCGTGATAGGCGGCCTCGACGATCCAGCCGCCGACCTCGGCGAGGAACGTGGAGATACGGGCGACGATGCCCGTCTTGTCTGGGCAACCGAGGGACAGAACGTAGCGGCGATCCTCGGACACGGAAGAACTCATGAGGGCAATTCTCTCAGGGCGCTCGCAACCCGGTTGCCACCAGTGTCCCGAGATCGATCGAATCGATGCCGCGCTCGGTCAGCGACGCGAACAAGTCCGCTCGAATCCGCCCGACCGCTGCCTCGTCGAACGGGGTGAGGGCACCGCGCAGAGCACTGCCCAACACGAAGCTCCACACGAACGACTCCGTGGCAGGTACATGATTGCTCAGCTCGACCACCCGGACGTCCGTCGTACCGGCCGCCGCGAGCCACGTGCCGAGCAGATCGGCCGTCTCCATGCGCCGGATCGGGTGCTTGTCGTACCCCTCCTGCGCGAGGCGGCCCATCTGCTCCGTGGACGGTGAATGTGCTGCGATCACCTCGAAGTACGCACGGGAGAACGCCTCGATCGCGCCCTGACGCCACACCGTCACCCCGACGCCGCCACCCGGCCGGACCAGCGACACCAGACGCGAGAAGTCCCGCTCGGGATTCGGCAGGAAGAAGATGCCGTACGAACACGCCAGGGCGTCGTATCCGGCGTCGGGAACGGTAGACGGCGGTTCCCAGGCCGTGGCGTCGGCGACGACGAAGTCGATGTTGCGCAGGGCGCGTTCGGTGGTGTGCACCCGGCCCACCTCCAGCAGGTCGTCGGCGAGGTCGACGGCATGGACCAGGCCGTCCGGGCCGACAGCTGCCGCGGCGGGAAGCGCCGACGCCCCCGTGCCGGAACACACGTCCAGTACGGCGTCGCCGGATCGCAGCCCCAGAGCGAACGTCAGCGACTGCCCGGCCGGGCCCCAGACCAGCGGCGTCACCGCGTCGAACTCTCTGCTGGTGGCGTTGAACGTGTCGGCGAGCGAGGCTGCGTCCATAGCCGAGAATGGTAGACCGACAGGGCCGCGACATGCGGTGCTGTGAAAAGCTGGGTTCATGACACTCACCCGCGCCGCCCTCGCCGGAATGGTCGATCACACCCTGCTCAAGCCGGAGGCCACGGCCGCCGACGTGGAGGCCCTCATCGAGGAAGGCCGCGAGCTGGGAGTGCTCGCCGTGTGCGTCTCCCCGTCGATGCTGCCGATTCGCGCCGAGGGAATGATCACCGCTGTGGTGGCCGGATTCCCGTCGGGCAAGCATCATTCGCTGATCAAGGGATCCGAGGCGCGGCTGGCCGTGCAGCAGGGGGCCGACGAGGTCGACATGGTGATCGACGTCGGCGCGGCCATCGCCGGGGACTACAACGCCGTACTGGCCGACATCGTGACCGTCCGCGAAGGCATCGGCGACGCCGTACTCAAGGTGATCATCGAATCGGCAGCGCTGTCCGATGAGGCGATCGTCGAAGTGTGCCGCGCCGCGGAGAAGGCCGGAGCTCACTTCGTCAAGACATCGACCGGATTCCATCCCGCTGGCGGCGCGAGCGTCGAGGCGGTGCGGCTGATGGCCGAGACCGTCGGCGGACGATTGGGCGTCAAAGCCAGCGGCGGCATCCGCACCACGGACGCTGCCCTGGCCATGATCGACGCCGGTGCCACGCGGTTGGGGCTATCGGGTACCCGTGCGGTGCTGGACGGGCTGAACTAGAGCGACTGCGTCGCACGTGCACGGAAACTCGTAGTGGGCTACGAGTTTCCGCTCAGTGATACTGGAGTCGTTCGTCGGGGTGGAAGGTATGACTCGTTTCCGCTCTGACGCCGATGGCTGTCTTTCATGTGATGTGTCGGCCTTCG
>NZ_JBFBMD010000048.1:0-10054 GCF_040686915.1 Rhodococcus sp. NPDC077669
ACTGACCCGATCGAGGGGCACCCGCCACCCGAAGAGATCACCCAACTCCTCACCGGCGTCGACCCCGCCGACATCTCCGACATCTGCGACCGCGTCGAAGAATGAGTACCGTCCTGCATCTTGCTCTTCGTGGAACTCCTTCTGCGGAGCAGCCGTCTCATTCAGCTGGGCTATAGTCCTGAATCTGCCAGCCCTGGGCGGTTTTCGCCACGACCACCTTCAACAATGTCGGCAGTTCACTCGGTTGTGGATTCTGCACGTTCTGCGTCTTCTGGCTCGCGAAGACCATCACCGTGTATTCTCCGTCGGCGTCACCGGTGACGCTGGTGGCCAGAACGCGTCCCGACGCCTGCACCTGGGCCTGCTGGATAATCTGGGTCAGCGTCGGCCGAACCTCGTCGTACCGCTTGACGAGCGCCTCACCCGCGTCCTCTTTGACTGCCGCGAAAAAGGCGTCGGTGTTCTGGTAGCTGTAGGTCAGGGATCTGGTCGTGTAATCCGAGGCGGCCTTCGCCGCGGCGGCCCGTTGCGCGGCGTCGTTTTCCAATACCGACTTCGCTTCGTCGGCCTCGAGGTAGAGGTAGGCGAACACGCCGGCCAGCACAGCGAGCACCACGATCACGGCCGAAACCACCACGGCACGTGATCGCGGCAATGCTGACCAGCGGTGCCCACCTGGCGAGGGGGGGTCGACGTCGCTGTCTCTAGCCCCAGCCGTGGCTACGGCGGACGCGGCTGGGGCGTTTTCGTCCAGCAGTAGATCGCCATCCGGCGTCGCTGCTGCCGCGCTGTCCTCGACCTCAGTGGGCTCGGGGTGCGGTTTCGTTCGGTCGTCATTTGTCATGTGGGACCTTCTGTGTACTTACGGTGACAGTCGCTTGCGGACGGGTCGTCACCGTGGCGGCGACGACACGGTGACGGGGACCTCGGCGCGACCTGGTCGCGACGCCGGGAAAGTTCGGCCGAGGAGGTCGCCGATCGACCCGAAGTCGACGTATGTGTCCGCGACCTTCTCGGTCGCCGGTTTCACCGCCCGGGTGATCGTCAGCAGATCCGGCTGCAGGATCTGAATATAGCCGTTGAGCTTTTCCACAAGCTTCAACACGGGAGGCCACTTGTCGTACGAGGTGGTTGTGAACCTGATGAACGCCCGTTGAATCCGCGCCAGCCCGTTCACGGCGTCAGGGGTGCGCACAGATGCCGTACTGAGGACGTCCCCGGCATTGGACAAGAGGCCGAGCAGGAACTCGGCGTTGTCCGCGGTCACCCGGACGGACCCATCTTTGCCGACGAAATCGACTAAACGGTGCATCATGTCGCCGATCGTGTCGAGGTCTTCCTGCCGTCCGGCGACGGCCTCGGCGACGGTCTTGTTGATGGACTCGATCGATTCCGGGTCGAGCCCATCTGCCACTGCAGCCAACTTTGGCAACACCTGGGGAACCGATTGCGACACGTGCACCGCGTCCGCGGGCACCACGTCTCCGTTATCGAAGTACCCACCGGTGGCCGTGCCCGCGGGCACGAAGTTGATGTACTGTTCCCCCGCGAGCGACAGATTCTGGATAGACATCTCGCTGTCCTGGGGGATCTTGTGGTCGGAATCGATCGTCATCACGACCTTAATTGCCGAATCCGCGACGTTGATCGAGGACACCTTTCCGACGGGTACCCCCCGCACCATCACCGGCGATGTGTCCAGCAGACCGCCTGAACTGTCGATGATGGCGGTTAACGAGTACTCGGAGCGGGTGGGGTTGATGTGTGCCACGCCGACGACGAGGTAGCCGAGCCCTACGACGAACACGACGGCGAGAGCCAGTATCGATATGAGCGTGCTGCTGCGGTTCACGGCATCATTCCGATTGATCTCAACACGGTTATGAAGGATTCGGCGTCACGCCGCGCTAGGTCCCGACCATCGATGGAGATGTCCGAGAGATTAATGTCGGGCGACCGCACGAATGGAATGAGTTTGTCGCGGATGACGCTCGTTGCTCGCTCCGTGACGGACTTCGAGTAGATGTCGGAGTTGGCGATCGAATCCATCACCGGGGCGATCCCGGCCACTGACTCCTTTATCCGTAAGTACTCCGGATCCACGATCCTGCCCGCGGACACAGCGAAATCACGCAAGTTGGCGATGAGTAACGCGACCTCGATCAGGGAGTAGCCGAGACCAGAAAAGTTGCGTCCGCCCTTGGTCAGCATCCGGTCGATTCCCGACGGATCGTCCAAGATCACTTTCAGAGTCTGATCCGCCGACCTCAACACTACGTCGAGTTTGTCGGTATTCGAGGAGACCTCCGAGACGGTCTCCAGCGTTGTCCGATACAGGGCGTCGAATTGCTGCAAATCCTTGGGGAACGTGGTGTTCAATGTCGAGATCGCGGTGTGGATCTTGTCGAGCTCACCGCCGCCGAGGACATTCGACATCCCGCGCATGACGTCCTCGACATTTGCTGCCGGCTCAGTCCGTGCCAACGGGATCACCGAACCCGACCGCAGCAAGGCACCCGTCGACGGCTCGGCTGGGGGAAGGATGGCAACGTAGATCTCACCAAGGAGAGTGTCCTGACGCAGCTCAGCCCGCGATTCGCCCGGCAGCTGAGTCGTGTTGTCGATGCGAGCTTTCACGACCGCATGCCCGTTCTCGTACGTGACATCTTCGACGACTCCGACGCTGATTCCCCCCGAGAGAACTTTTGCGAGGGCCGGCAAGTTGAGTGCGCTGGTGAACTCCATCTGGATGTCGTAACCGTCCGCGTCGGAGGTCGCTATCGTCGGCGGATTGTCGGCGTTGATCCCACACGACGTCACGAAAACTATCGTTGCCATCAGTGCGACCACCATGGGTCCGAAGCATGCGCGATTGACCGAGATCATCAGGCCCCTCCCCCCATCATCCCTGCGATCGTCCTCGATACATCGCTGGACCCGCAGACTCCGTTTGCCACCGGCGCGGCGCAGCC
Source organism: Rhodococcus sp. NPDC077669 (assembly GCF_040686915.1). Classification (NCBI taxonomy): domain Bacteria; kingdom Bacillati; phylum Actinomycetota; class Actinomycetes; order Mycobacteriales; family Nocardiaceae; genus Rhodococcus; species Rhodococcus sp. NPDC077669. Next base: position 2,973 of record NZ_JBFBMD010000048.1, read on the forward strand.
ACCGACCAGGCTTCGCAAAGGCAGCGACACTGCGAACGCCTGCACAATTGACTTGGCATCGGGGTGTTTCACGATGAGGTCTGCCGTGCGGGCTGCGATCGCTACCACCATGTCCGGCTGCTCTCCCATGTCGGCGATGAGCGGAACGGCAGCATCACCGATCGCGAATATCGGGGGACCGAAATCCGTTGCGAACCTCGAGAGGATCGGAACGAACGTCCCCGCGTACTCGACTGCCGCGCCGAAGGTCTGGCCGAACGCGATGATGACCTCGATGGCACCTACGAAGTTGTCGAAGAGGGCGGTCACCTCTTTGTCGTTCTCGGTTGCCACCCCCGTCAGTGCGGCGAGGTTCCCGACGATGCTGCGAATCTGCATATCCCGCTTTGCCGGGTCGTCGATGAGCGTGGCAGAGTCCTTGATGATCCCGGCCACGTCACCCTGCGTTCCTTCTAGATTGCGGGAGACGAGCTCGAGGGACTGCAAGATCGCGTCGGTGTTCCTGCCGTTGTCCTTGACCAGTTCCTCGGACAAGTTGCTGATCGAGTCGAGCGTCTGACTGATTCCCAGCGGGGTTCTCGTCTTACTCAACGGAATGCACTGATCCGTCTCGTATCGGGCTCCATCAGAGTACGGCTTGGTGAACTCGATTTGACGTTCGGTCACGATGGATGTCGACACCAGAGTCGCGCCGACGTCGGCGGGCAGCAGAACGCTCTTGTCGATCCGCATGTCGATCCTTACACCGGACTGATCACTATTCTGGTGCACCCCGACGACGCTGCCTACCTTCTTGCCGAGCATGGCTACTGGGTTGCCTTCGAAGAGGCCCGATGCATCGGTGAACTCTGCACACAGGGAGCGCGTGTCGTCGGACACCCTCCCCCCTATTTCCACACTAGCGACCACCACAACCACCACCACGGCGATCAGGAGCAACAGTTTTCGGATCCATGTAGTCAACATTTGTCGTCACCACTCGGAATGCACACACGAACCTCTGGTTCTGTGGTAGTCGACGCACCGACCGGCGCCTGGAGGAGGACGCCGAGGCGCTGAGTGATCTGATCAACCTGGGTTAGGGCATCGGAGTAGCCTGGAAGCTCTGTCGACACCTTGTCGAGGAGCGTCTTGTATTGTTGGACAGACGGTTCGATTCCATCGCTGTAAGCCACGAGCGGCCTCGTGAGAAGTTTGAACAGACGCCTGAGAAGGTCGAACCCGCCGCGGACGTTCTCGATATCAGGTCCCAGCGTACTGGCAAGGAAGCTGAGTTGACGGAGAAAGTCGACCAGCACCTGTTTTTGATCGGCGAAAGCGTTGACGTATTCATCGGATAGAGCGACCGCTTTGTCGAGCTGACCGTACTGTCGCTCTAAGAGTTCCATCAAACTGCTGGTGTTCCTCAGTGCGTCGGGAATGTTTGTGTTGCCGTCGGAGAACGCATTCTGCAGCAGCGACGCAGTCTGACGGAGATCGACGCCCTTTACATCGCGGAACACCGGCGTCGTCGTCTCGAGCGTGTCCGAAATGTCGTAGGTACTCGATGTCTGAACAAGGGGGATCGCCCCCGACAGCGAGGTCGGTCCTGACCCTGGGTCCAGATCGAGAACTCGCCCGCCGATCGGCGTGATCAGGCGAACCGCTGCGGTGGCATCCGAACGGACTGGCACTGAGCCGTCGAGTCGAAATTCGACTGTGATAAACGTTCCCGCGAGGTCCACCGACGACACCGTTCCCTGTCTTATCCCCGCTATACGCACCTGATCACCCGACTCCAGCCCTCCGGTGTTGACCAGTTGAGCCGAGTACACCTTTTGGCCGGGCGGTGCGATATACACGGTCCCGGCGATTACCAGACCGACCACCACGGTCACCACCACCACAGCGGCGACGATGAGGTCGCGTCTGCGTTCGGACTGGTGATGCGGTCGATTTCGACTGAACAACCTCACTTACACACCACCAATCGTTGCCCCATAAGCGCAATCGTAGCTGTATCCGGCAGGGGCAGAAGGCCTTTCGAACATCGTGCCTCACTCGGCGTGGATTTCGTCGAAGCGTTCAGCGAGTCCATTAGAGGCTTGAGCAGTACCGCGCCATTCAGCAGCCCCTCCAACTCCCCGGGTTCTCGCCTCAGACGCTGATAGATCGTCGCGAAACTCTGGTCGTACGTTGACTCAAGTTGCTCCCCGGCGATGACAGTTTTCTCCATGGACCGGTTGACCTCGCCCAGCGACTCCCGCAACCGGTCACTCACGCGGCTGAAGGCGTCGACGATCGATCCCAGCTGGTCGACGAGCTCGACCAGCTGCGCCGAGCGGCCTTCGAGTTGGTCGGAGACCTGGCCTAGACTCGTCACGATATTCGTGATGATCTCAGACCGTTGGTCCCCGTAGGCGGTGATGTCGGCGACCTGCTCCAGAACAGGCGATATACCCCTTCCATCACCTTGAGCAACGCGCAACAAGTTGGACTGCAGTTCATTGATCTCGTCGGCGTTAAGCGTGTCGAACACCGGCTTGAACCCGTTGAACAAGGTGGACACATCAAATGAGGGAACGGTCTTGTCGAGCGCCACCTGTGTGAGCGCCGCCCCCTGTGTCTTTCCCTGTGCCGCACCGATCAATTCGACATATCGCTGTCCGAGAAGATTCTGATAACGCACGGCGGCGGTGGTGCTCGACGTGATCGCGACGTCGTTGTTCAGTTGGAAATGAACGACCGCGGTGGGCCCTTTCAGGCCGATCGCCGTCACATAACCGACCTTTACTCCCGCCAAACGCACACCGTCGCGAGGCTTGAGCCCAGATGCATCGGAGAAAACCGCAGACCGTTCAGAACTCGCTCCGTCCGAGCTGGGTTCGAGGATGGCGATGATCACGTAGGTGAGAACGCCGATGACTGCGGCGAACGCGACGATCTTGACGATGGTGGGAATTAACGACTTGAGCTTCATCTTCTCGGTCCTCCTGCTGCAAGCGCGCTCTGCAGCGCAGGTGACGTCTGCACTACCAGGGCGACCTGAAGTTGTACTCGCTCGCCGACTTGCGGCGTGGCGTTGTCGATGCTGTCCAGGATCTGCGGGATGGTGTAAATGGTCTGCGCGAGTCCCGATGCCGATCTGGCGACCGGCCTCGCCAGATCGAGGCCGACGTCCAGTACCGAACTCAACGCCGGGTAGTTTTCGCTCAACAGTCCTCCCAGTCCCCCGAACAGAACCTCGCCGGTGCTGTTGAGGTTGCCTGTGGCCTGTTTGATGGCCTCGTCGGTGGCGAAGAAGTCAGCGACGTCGACGTTTATGAGGATGCCCGGAACGAACGGCGTCATGAAGTCGGCAACGCCCTGGGACAGGTCTGCCGCGATCGCCAAATCCTGGCCCACTGGCCGCTGTTGAACGTCCCGAGTGAGCTGCGCGATCTGGAACATGAGCTGGCCGGCATCGGCAAACGTTTGGGAATCATCGACGACAAACTTCACCACAGAATTGAACGCCGGCTGATCGAGAGCATCGACCAGCTTCGAGAGTTTTCGAATCAGGGTCGATACCGAAGTGTGTTCGGACTGCAGCTTGCTCACATAGACGCTGCCGCCATCACGGATGAGGACTCCCCGCCCGGGGTCGACAATCTCCAGTGCCGTCGGCCCCAGCGCGCTGGCGGACGTGTAATTCACGGCCATGCCCTGACGCAACCGGATGTCGTCGTTCACTCCGGTGAGCTCGATTTTCACATTTACACTTTGGTCGCGCCCCGACACCGAGGACACCTTGCCCACCGTGAAGCCCCGATACTTCACCTCCGATCCGCCCTTCAACCCGTCACCAACCGCGTCGGTGGTGATCGTCACTGTCGTGTTGTCTTCATATTTTCCGGTCGCGTTGCCCGCCAGAAGATAGCCGGCAACCGTCACTACGACGAGAACCCCGATCCCGCGCAGGGTCAAGTTCGCCAGTGAGGGCGCGCGTCCTGATGGATCTTGAAATACAGCCACTTGAACTCCTAGCCCGAAATCTTGACGCCCGAATCGAAGCCCCACATCAACAGGGTTAAGATCATGTCCTCCACGACGATGATGATGAGACTGCTGCGGATCGCTCGACCAGACGCGCGGCCGACGCCTTCTGCTCCGCCGCTGGCGTAGTAACCCTGGTAGCTGTGGATGATGACGACCGACACCACGAAAACGAGGACCTTGATTACTGAGAACGCCAGATCCTGCGGTTTGAGGAACGCATCGAAATAGAAGTCATAGGTGCCACCCGACTGGCCGTGTAGAAGGATGACGACCAGCTTGGCCGCGCCGAAACTGAGTATCAGCGTTACGATGTAGAGGGGGATGATGGTAGTGATCGCCGCGACCACACGCGTGCTGACGATGTACGGAATCGGCCGCACCGCCATCGACTCGAGCGCATCGATCTCTTCGGCGATACGCATCGAACCTATTTCCGCAGTGAGGCGACAGCCGGCCTGGGCTGCGAAACCGATCGCGGCGATCATCGGTGCCAACTCTCGAGTGTTGGCGTATGACGAAATGAATCCCGTAAGAGACCCCATCCCGACCAGGTCTAGCGAGGCGTAGCCCTGGATGCCGATGGACGCCCCGACAGCCATTCCGAGAATCACAAGCACGATCGCGGTACCCCCGCCGACCAGTACAGCGCCTCGTCCCCAGGCAAACTCCTGTATGAATAAAAACGTCTGTCGTCGATAGGTGGTTGCGACGTGCCGAATTCCGGCGACGGTGTCGATGGTGAATGTTGTAATGTGCCCGAGCTGCGCGGGGACCTCAGCGAGTGGTGTCACAGCACGCACGATCGGACGAGTAACAAAAGTATAACGGGTGGATGGTACTGCGGTCACGTGTTCTCCGTCATCCGATGGTCTGCGGGACGAACATGATGGTCAGTTGGGTGATGAACACGTTGATGACGAAGCACGCCACTACCCCTAGGACCACGGTGGCGTTGACAGATGTGGCCACACCTTTGGGGCCACCTTTCGTGGACAGGCCCCGATGACACGCGATTGTCACGACCACGAGACCGAACACCACTGACTTGATCAGCGCTACAAGGATGTCCGCCGATGATGCGAACGACGCGAACGATGCGACGTAGCTCCCCGGCGTGATGCCCTGGACGTTGACGCTAAGGATGTAGCCTGCCACGAGACCGGTAAACACGATGAGCATGCATAACATCGGAGCGACGATGAGAACCGCGACGAATCGAGGTGCGACGAGTCGACGTGTCGAATTGAGTCCGAGCGTCTCCATGGCATCGATTTCTTCACGGACGGTGCGTGCGCCAAGGTCAGAGGCGATGGCCGACCCTGCCGCACCACCGAGCAGGAGCGCGGTGACGATCGGTGCCCCCTGCTGAATGATCCCGAGTCCACCGGCAGCTCCGGCGATAGATGTGGCCCCGACCTGCTGGGTTAGACTTCCGACCTGCACCGAGACGATGACGCCGAACGGAATCGCGACCAGGATCGCTGGCAACGTCGTTACGGTGATGACGAACCACGTCTGTGTGACAACCTCCCGAAACGGAAACCGTCCGGTGACAATATCGCGCACGGCCCACCGCAATGCCTGGCCGGCGAGGGCAATCGAATTTCCAAAGGTCACAAGACTGGCTGTCGCTCGACCAGCAATTTCTGTATAGATACTGGTTCTCCTCTTCTGTCTGCGCAGCTCGTCGCGATAAGGTGTTCGCACAGTATCAGGTACGTGCAGTACCTGGTACATGGTTTCGGGAACTTCCGTCGAATTAATCAGCTGAGAGGTTGGCGTGTCCCCAAGTGAACGGAGCCATCTCGATTTAGAGCCTTGTTGCCCGTGAGCTGGGCGGATAGGACGATGGAAAACATGGCTGGACGGAAACGCAACTCTGCCGAGGACATCGTGCGCGAGCTGCGCCGTGCCGACGAACTGACCGCTGCGGGCAAGACGCAGGAGGAGATCGCGGCGGAGCTCGAGGTGTCGGCGTGTCGGCGGCGACGTTGTACAACTGGCGGCGTCAGTACGCCGGGATGGACACCGATGCCGCGAAGGAACTCAAGGAGCTTCGCGAGCAGAACGGCAAGCTCAAACGGCTGCTCGCCGAGGCCGAGCTGGAGAAGGATGCACTGCGGGAGGTAGCACTGGAAAATTCTGAGCCCAGCCGCCAAGCGCCGCGCCGTCGACGTGCTCGTGAACACCATGAGTCTGTCGAAACGACTGGCGTGCAAAGCTGTTGGGCTTGCCCGCTCCACGTACGCACGAACACCGATCGCCGAAACACCCGCGGACCCCGACGCAGCCCTGAGGGCCGCGTTGCGGACGTACGCAGGCTCGCATCCGCTGTACGGCTTCCGTCGCGCCTGGGCGCATCTGAGGCACGACGAGGGCTTGTCGGTGAACAAGAAGAAGGTGCACCGGCTCTGGAAGGAGGAGGGTCTGCAGGTTCGGATCTATCATCCGCGCAAACGCGCCGGCATCAGCTCCTGCCCGCAGATCGAAGCAGATGCTCCGAAAGTGGTGTGGGCTATGGAATTTCAGTTCGATTCGACCGTCGATGGGAAGGCGATCAAGATCGCCTTCGATGATCGACGAACACACCCGGCAGTCCCTGTTGAACATTGTGGAGCGCTCGATCACCGCGCAGGGCTGACCGACGAGCTCGACAAGACGTTCGCGCTGTGGGGCGGGCCACCGTTGGTGCTGCGAATGGACAACGGTCCAGAGTTCATTTCTCATGTGCTGCAACAGTTCTGCCGAGATCGGGTCGGTATCTCCTACATTCCGCCGGGGACGCCGTGGAACAACGGACACATCGAATCGTTCAACAATCGGCTACGGAAGGAATGCCTGAACCGCAATCACTGGACGAGCTTGCTCGAAGCGAGGGTGGTGATCGAGGACTTCAAGGACGACCACAACCATCGACACCGGCACTCATCACTCGGCTACCTCACGCCGTCCTGGGGGTCCCTCCCGCTTGCGGGGGCGTACGCTGCCCACTGCACCCACAACCACCAACCGGTCGACGGCTGCGACGTCGACTGAATCAATCACACCGTGGATCTAGAACACGG
>NZ_JBFBMD010000049.1:0-9803 GCF_040686915.1 Rhodococcus sp. NPDC077669
GCACCCCAGGGCCGAAAAAGAGGTGACCCGGGCATCGAACCCGAGCCACCCCTTTGCAACGTCGAACTACCGCTCACACAAAATGCAACAGCCCCCAGAGGGCTTATAGCCACGCCACTGCCGGAGGCACTCAGCTCGCGGACAGGATCGAGATAGCGAAGATCAGGCTGTCGCCCTGCTCGATTCCGGCTGCCGGATTGCCGGTCGCGTAACCGTCGGCCGACGTCACCGCTACGGCGACGGTCGAGCCGACGGTCTGTCCGGCGATGGCTTTCTGGAAGCCCGCCACCACGCCGGTCAGTGGGAACTCGACCGGTGCGCCGCGCTCGAAACTGCTGTCGAACGTCGATCCGTCGCGTCCGTTGACGCCCAGGTAGCAGACGGACACGTTCGCGTCGTCGGCGACGATCGGGCCGTCCCCGGCCTTCAGCGTTTTCACCTGCGTCTCGGCGACGCTGAACGGGGCTTCGACGTCGACGGCCGGTGCCGCTGTATCCGTCGATCCGGTGACGGCGATGCTGCCCTTGTCGCCTGCCAGTGTCCACTCCGGGGTGGCCGACGGGTCGGGTGTGCCCGTGGGGCAGCTACTCGAAGCCGTCGCATCGGTGGAGGACGTCGCCGAGGACGTCGTCTGCAACGTCCCAGAATCCGAGTCGGAACTGCATGCACCCGTCAACAGGACGAGTGAGGTGGTGGCGGCCAGGAACAGGGTGCGAGTCGAGGTGAGTTTCACGGGGCCCACGCTACAAGTGGCATACGGGGCCCCGTGTATCCCGTCAGATTGCGGAGCGGAACACCTCGGCGACCGGGGTGGACGCGCGGCCGATCAATGCCTTCAGGTCACCGGAATCGGTGTCGAGTTCCCCGCGGGAGATACCGGCATCCGCGCTCGCCAGCATGGTCGCCACGAAATCGGGCAGTCCTGCGCCCTGCAGAATCGAGGCGTACTCCGACTCGGTGACGTCCTTGTAGACGACCGGCTTCCCGGAGATGCCGGCGAGAACGTCCGCGAGTTCGGCATAGGTCAGGCGCTCGTCCCCGCCGAGTTCGTAGATCTTCTCGCCCTGGTTCTCGAGGGTCAGCACAGCCGCGGCAGCGGCGGCGTAATCGGCACGTGAGGCAGCGGCGATCTTGCCGTTCCCGCCTGCACCAAGCCACACTCCGCCGTCGATGGCCTGGCCGAGCGAGCCCAGGTAGTTCTCCCAGTACCAGCCGTTACGCAGAAACACAGCGGGAATCGGAGAGGCCGTCAATCGCTCTTCGGTGGCCTTGTGCTCCGGCGCAAGGCTGATGCCGGAGGTGTCGGCAGCGAGCACGCTCGTGTACGCAACGAGGCCCACTCCGGCTACCTCGGCGGCGTCGATGACGTTGTTGTGCTGAGCAATTCGCTGGCCGACCTCCGATCCCGAGATCAACAGCACCTTCTCGACACCCGCGAACGCAGACGTCAGGGCGTCGGTGTCGCTGTAGTCGGCCACCCGTACCACCACACCGCGCTCGGCGAGTGCGGCCGCCTTGTCGGCGTTGCGTACGACGGCGACGATGTCGGCAGGCGCGACGCCGCGATCGATGAGTGCGGCGACGACGAGCCCGCCGAGATTGCCTGTCGCTCCGGTGATGGCTGTGGTCATGGAAAACGCTCCCAAGGTTGAAGTGTCAAGTTCCGTTACATCATGCACTTACTTTTCGTGCAGTGCAACATCGAAATTTAGCGCTGCCGGTACGGCCTGCGCTAACATGGAGAAATGTCCGAGGCCGTCGAATCTCTCGAAGCATCCGTCTTCGCACGGGAATGCGGGTCACGGCAGACGCTGCAGAACGCGACGAGTAGGTGGGGAGTGCTCGTCCTGGCGGCCCTCACCGAGAGCGACTACCGATTCAATGCCCTGCGCCGACGCGTCGACGGCGTCAGCGAGCGAATGTTGGCACAGACGCTGCAGACCCTCGAACGCGACGGCCTCATCGTGCGCACCGTGCTCGAGACCATCCCGCCCAAGGTCGAATACAGCCTCACCCCGCTCGGACGTGCGGTCGGATCACGGTTGACCGACCTCATCGAACTGATCGAGGGCTCGATGCCTGCCGTACTCGAAGCACGCGCCGAGCACGACGCCCGCTAGTCAGCCGAGGGGCGTCACCAGACACCATTCGTTGCCCTCGGGGTCGAGTAGCACCTGGAACGACCCGGCCGCAGTGGTGTGCCGGTCCCCCACCGCCGTCGCACCCAGACCGACTGCCTGCTCGACGGCAACGTCGATGCTGGGAACGTCCACGTCGAGATGTAGCCGATTCTTGCCGGACTTGCCCTCGGGCACTCGCTGGAACGCCATCCGGGTGAACCCGGGAACATCGACGAAATGCCACGAGTCGTCGCGCACGACAGGCTGACCACCGAGCACACCCGCCCAGAATCGGGCCAGCACAGCCGGTTCTGTGCAGTCGATTACGACCTCGTCGATACGTCCGATCATGGAGCCATCGTAAGCACCGAGGGTGAGGGAACGCCGTTTACCGCGCTGTGATCATACCGAGATGCACTCGTGACCATGCGGATCTCTGAGCGCGTCGCTACGGGGTAACACTCGAGGAAGGTCGTCGGGGCGCACGAGCATGTCGATCCGGCAACCGCAGGAGCGCGGCACGCCCGGTGCCTGCGCCAAATCTTGGAGGCATCGACCATGTTCCACACCAAGAGAATTCTCGGCGGAGCGGCAGCATTCGGATTCGCCTGTACCTTCGCGGCCCTGGTGCCCGGCACGGCCTCGGCCGCACCGGTCGCCTGCACCACGGCACCCGGAGGGGCCGACGTCGCCGCGCTCGTCGGAGGTTCACAGTGCGACAGCTCCGCAGACGGCGCAAGTGCCGCAGCAGGAGTCGGCCTCGAGGGATGGGGCTCGGCGGAGGCGATGAACAACGCGGCGGCACTGGCCCTCGGTCTCAACGGCGGAACTGCCGTCAGCAATGCCGGCTTCGGCGGTGCGCCTGCTGCGATCGCCTTCGGTCCCGGTGCCATCGCACAGAACACCGCGGCCGGCCTCGGACTGTCGATCGCCGTGGCTGCGCCGGGCTCGACGATCACCCTCACCCCCGAGGGTGCCGTCTGCAACGGTGCCGGCTTCGCCGGAAGCTTCACCACCCTGCAGGGCTGCATCGGCTGATGCCCGTCGCCGTCGGGGTGAAACACGACTTGCGCAGGCCATATCAATGCCGCCGGGCCGTGGTTGATCTACAGTCTCACTGACTACAGTCTCGGTACGCGAGCCGGTGACGGCCCGCTGAACAAGGAGTTCGACGGCAATGATGTCCTACCTGCTCTACGACGTTCTGCTCCCCCAACTCGGCCACGACGTCGCGTCGTACTGGGCACACCTGTTGGTCGTCGCCCCGATCTGAGTACTCGGGCTCGATACGACAGAGATATCCCCGATCGGCCGTGCAGGCCGATCGGGGATATCTCGTTCGAATGCCGGTATCGGATCAGACGGGTTCGGGAAGAAGGCGAGTGAGCACATCGGACAGCGTCACCACGCCGATCGTCCTCGACGTCTCGCCCGCCCCGACCGACGCGTCGACCACCAGCGCCAGATGGTGCCGGGTCTCCCGCATCGACGCGAGCGCCACGTACACCGGAGTGGTGGACTCCAGCGTGTACGCCGGACGCGTGATCTCGGCCAGACTCTCGGGTTCGGTCAGCGTGTCTCGCACGTGCACAACACCTTTGACGACGTCCTCGTCGCTGACGAGGATGCGGAGATGTCCACTGATGCGTGATGCCTCCCGCACGTCGTCGATCGAGGCCGACGACGGTACCGAGGTCGGTGTGCGCTCCCGGCAACCAGATCGCCGACGGTGAGATCCTGCAGTTCCAACGCGCCCGAAATCTGCGCCTGGTAGCTGGCGTCCAGAGCACCGACGTTGACCGAGTGCTCCACCAGCTGACGAAGATCGTCCGCGTTCTGCCCGGTGCCGACGGTGTCGGCCGGCTCGACGCCCACCTTGCGTAGGCACCAGTTCGCCATGTTGTTCAGGGCCGTCAGCACCGGACGCGTGAGAAACATGAACGCGCGCATGGGGATTGCGAGCATCGTTGCCGACTTCTCGGGATGTGCGATGGCCCAGGACTTAGGAGCCATCTCGCCGACGACCAAGTGCAGGAACGTGACGATGATCAGGGCCAGGACGAAGCCGAGGACGTCCGCGAACCAGTAGGGCAGGCCGATGCTCTCGAACAGCGGCGTGAGCCAGTAGTGCACGGCCGGCTTGGTGGTCGCGCCGAGCGCGAGGGTGCAGACGGTGATCCCGAGCTGCGATCCGGCGAGTAGCACCGTCAGTTCCGAGGAGCTGCGCAGAGCAGCCCGCGCCGCCCGCGAGTTGGGGGCAGCATCCTCGAGGCGATGCCGTTTGGCCGCGAGAAGTGCGAACTCCACGGCAACGAAGAAAGCGCTCGCAGCGATCAGACCGATGGTGACGGCCAGAAAGACCCAGAGGTTGCTCATCGGTGCGCTCCTGCAGTATCGGACTCGGCCGAATTCTCGTCGTGCTCGGTTGTCCGCTCGTCGATGGTGAGGGTCAGTAGTGACGGCACGTGACTGTCGATCTCCTGCACCTCGATCGTGACGAATCGAATCGGCGTCTCGTCGTCGTTGGCGAGGTCCGCGTTGTCCGGCGGCAGATCGACTTCGATACGGGTCCCGATGTCGGGTAGCGAACCATGATGGGCGATGGCGAATCCCGCGATGGTCTCGTAGTCACCGTCGGGGAGGTCGACGCCGATGGCGCGCTCGACCTCGTCGACGTGCACCTCCCCTGCCATCGTCCAGCTGCCGTCGTCGGCGCTGACCGGGCTCGGGTCGAGTACGCCGTCGTCGTGCTCGTCGGTGATCTCGCCGACGAGCTCTTCGGCCAGGTCCTCGATGGTGATCACTCCGGTGAGACCGCCGTATTCGTCGATGACACAGGCCAATTGGTTCCGTGTCGCCCGCAGCTCGCGCATCGCGTCGGGCAGGCTCTGCATCTCGGGAAGGATCAGCGCATCGCGGGTGAGGTCTGCGATGGGGGTCGAATCCGGCGCGGTGGAGGCCAACACGTCGTGCAGATGCACCACGCCCACGATTCCGTCGTCCTCGTCGAGCACGGGGTATCGAGAATGCTCTTGGCCCATCAGTGTTTTCACCTCACCGAGGGTGTCGGTGTCGCGGACCGTCGCCGCACGCGAACGCGGGATCATGGCGTGTTCGACGTTGCGCGTAGGGAAGTCGAGAATGCGATCGAGCAGCGTCGACAGCTCGTCGGGCAGATCCCCGGTCTCCCGCGAATCCGACACGATGTGCTCGAGGTCGCGTGGGCTCGCCGAATGTTCCACATCGTGCACCGGCTCGATCTTGAGTGCTTTGAGCAACAGGTTCGACGACTGGTCGAAAATGGTGATGAGCCAACCGAAGAGCTTGAGATAGATGGTCGTCGACAGCGAGAGCCATCGAGCCACGGGCTCGGGGCGGGCGATGGCGAAGTTCTTCGGAAACAGTTCACCGAAGAGCATCTGTACGAACGTCGCGAACGTGATCGCCAGAACGGCACCGAGGCCGACACCGACTGCTGTCGGAACACCGACGCCGCCCAGTATCGCTCCGAACGACTGCCCGATCAGCGGTTCGGCGACGTAGCCGACCAGCAGGCCGGTGACCGTGATACCCAGCTGTGCACCTGAGAGCATGAACGAGGTCCGCTTGGTGACGGTCAGCGTGCGAGCTGCGACGGCGTCGCCGGCCTCGGCACGCGCCTTGAGCCGGGACCGGTCGACGGTCATATACGCGAATTCCTGCGCAACGAAGTAACCGGTTGCGACGGTGATGAGAAAAACGACGAGCAGGCCGAGCAGAACAGTGAGCAGAACGCTCATTCGCCGGACACCGCCTCGCACGTAGTAGCTGTAGTGCGGGGAGCCGTGTCCGGCCCGGGTTTATCGCTGTCCATGATTCCTCGAGGTCGAGTGGTGGGAGATTTGTCCGATACTACCGGGTCACGGCGCTTTCACGACGAGGACGGGGACCGGGCTGTCCAACAGAACGCGCTGCACCGTGCTGCCCATCAGGAATTTGCCGACCGCCGATCTGCGCTTGGACCCGATGACGAGCATCCCCGCACCGACGTCGGCGACGAGATCGACCAGTGCGCCGGCCGGGTCTCCGCCGTCCGGTTCGACGCGCACAGTCGTCGCAGTTCCGGGGAGAGTCCGCTCCACCTCGGCCTGCGCCGCGCTACGGTCTTCCGCCGATACGGAATCGCGGTCCACCACGGACAATACGATCAGCTCGGTCCGACGCAGCTCTGCCTCCGCGGCACCACGTCGCAACGCTTCCTGGCCCTCGGGGGTGTTGCTCATCGCTACTGCCACTGCGCTGCCTACCGACACGATCTCTCCCGTTGCTCGAATCCACCGAAGATCGACCTCGATGTTGTGAACTGGACTAATCAGACAAACTGTATCTAACCTGACGCTGTGACACACCACACGAAAGGTCTCTGATGGCGATATCGCCCACCCTGCTACGGCCGGAGCCCTGGTGGTGGTGGGAGCAGTCACCGTCGCCGGGATCGACGCCGCTCGCAGTGCCAGCGGCTCCGACGCCCCAGCCAAATTGACACTGATAGCACCTGCTGCCGCCGGCGGCGGCTGGGACTTGGTCGCGCGCGAGTCGCAGCAGGCGCTGCGCAGCGACGGCATCGTCAACAACGCGCAGGTGGTCAACGTTCCAGGGGCCGGCGGCACCATCGGCCTGAGCCAACTCGAGAACCTCAGCGGTCAGCCCACCACGGTGATGATCACCGGCACCGTCATGCTCGGCGGCATCGCGATCAACAACTCCGACACCACCTTGGCCGACACCGTGCCGATCGCCAAGCTCGCCGAGGACTTCGAGGTCTTCGTCGTTCCCAAGGACTCGCCGATCCAGAACCTCGACGACATGATCGAGGCGTGGCGGGCCAATCCCGGCGGGCTTCCGATCGGCGGCGGCTCCCTCGGCGGAATCGACCACATCGTCGCGGGCCAATTGGCACAGGAAGCCGACATCGATCCGGCCGCAATCAATTACATCGCCTACTCCGGTGGCGGTGAGGTACTCACGTCGCTGCTGTCCAACACCGTCGGCGTCGCGGTCAGTGGATTCAACGACTTCCGGGACCAGATCGAAGCAGGCAACGTGCGTGCCCTAGCCGTGGCCGCGCCCGAGCCGCTCGAAGGATTCGACGTGGACACGTTCATCGAACAGGGCTACAACGTCGACCTCGTGAACTGGCGCGGAATCGTTGCGCCGCCCGGGATTTCCGACCAGGACCGGCAGACGCTCGTCGACATCGTCACCGAGATGGTCGAGACCGAGCAATGGGCGACGGCCGTCGAACGAAACCGCTGGAAGGAATCGGTCGTCACAGGAGACGAATTCGGGGAATTCCTCGAGGTCGAGCAGGCACGTATCACCGGAATTCTGGAAGAGCTGGGGCTGGTATGACAACGACGACTCCCGACACCGCAACCTCCCGCTCCTTCTGGACGGGCCGTAGCGGCCTGATCGTTCCGGCACTGCTCGTCGCACTGGGCGCATTCCTGGTCTACGGGACCATCACGATGGATGTGCCTCCCACCGCCACCTCCCCTGGCCCGCAGGTCTTTCCGGCCATCGTCGCCGGCGGTTGCTTCGTGGTCGCCGTGTTGGTCACCATCCAACTCATGGTCAAGCCCGACGTCATCGATCGCGGCGTCGACGACGACGGCGTGCCGCACACCGGCACCGTCAGCAACTGGCGAACCCTGTCGATCACCGTCGGATCGGTGGCAGTGTTCATCGCTCTCCTCGACCCGCTCGGCTGGGTTCTCGCCGGTGCCATCCTCTTCTGGGGTGTCTCGGTCGGATTGGGTGGTCGCCGTTACGTGTTCGACGCGGCCGTCGCGCTGCTGGTCTCGAGCGCCGTCCAGATCGCATTCTCCGCGGGCCTCGGCCTGACCTTGCCCGGCGGCGTTCTCGCCCAGATCTTCTGACGGAGCTGAATTTTCGATGGATTCATTGAGCAATCTTCTCGACGGGTTCGGCACTGCGCTGACTCCGATGAACCTGGTGTGGGTGTTCGTAGGCGCACTGCTAGGCACCGCCGTGGGCGTGCTACCCGGACTCGGTTCTGCCATGGCGGTGGCGCTTCTGCTGCCGGTCACGTTCACTCTCGACCCCACCGCGGCGCTGATCATGTTCGCGGGAGTGTATTTCGGCGGCCTGTTCGGCGATTCCATCTCCGGCATCCTGATGAACACCCCCGGCAACAGCACCGCCATCGCCGGCACGTTCGAGGGCCACCGGATGGCCAAGAACGGCAGAGCCCCTCAAGCTTTGGCCACCTCGGCCATCGGCGCGTTCATCGGCGGCATCGTCGCGACGACCCTGGTGGTGTTCTTCGCCCCGACGCTCGCATCGTTGGCGACCAACTTCGGTCCGGCCGAGTACCTCGCGCTGGCAGTGTTCGCCTTCATCGCCACCTCCGCGGTGGTCTCCGACTCCGCTCTCAAGGGGTTGACCGCACTGCTGATCGGTCTCACTTTGGCCGTGATCGGTATCGACGGTCCGTCGGGCGCTTCACGATTCACCTTCGAGGTGCCGGCCCTGTTCGACGGCATCCACATCGTCGTCATCACCGTCGCGATGCTCGCTCTCGGTGAGGTCATCCACATCGCGTCGAAGATCGGACGGCCAGAGGACCGCACCCTGATCAAATCGCAGGGGCGCCCCTGGTTGAGCAAGGCCGAATTTCGCGATGCATTGCCGGCCTGGATGCGCGGCACGGCATTCGGTGTGCCGTTCGGTGTGATCCCCGCGGGCGGTGCCGAAGTACCCAGCTTCCTGGCCTACGGCACCGAGCGCAGGCTCGATCGTAAGCGCGAGAAGCCGATGTTCGGCAAGGGTGCCATTCGCGGTGTCGCGGGTCCCGAGGCCGCCGGAAACTCCACGGCCGGAACGGCAATGGGGGCGCTACTGGCTCTGGGACTGCCGACGTCGGCGACGGCGGCCATCATGTTGGCTGCCTTCCAGCAGTACGGCATGCAGCCCGGACCACTGCTGTTCGAGCGCAGCGGAGACATCGTCTGGGCCCTACTGGCCAGCCTGTTCGTGGCGATGATCGTGCTGCTCATCCTCAATCTGCCGTTCGCACCGCTGTGGGCGCAGCTGCTGAAGATCCCGAAGAACTACCTCTACGCCGGAATTTCGGTGTTCGCTGCCCTGGGCGTCTACGCGTCGAGTGCGTCGATCGTGGACCTGATGTTCATGCTCGGGCTCGGCATCATCGGATTCATGATGCGGCGCTACGAGATTCCGCTCGCACCGGTGCTGATCGCCGTGATCCTCGGCCCGCTTGCCGAGGAATCGCTTCGACGCGCACTGGCCGTCAGCGAGGGCGACCCGTCGATCCTCGTCAGCAGTGGCATCACCATCGTGCTCTACGCCCTGATGATCATCGCCGTGGTGTTCTCGATCGTCAGCAAGATCCGCGCCCGCAAGACTGCCGACTTCTGAGTGCGCTCCGCGCAGTGGTGTGGTCAAGAGCTCTCTGGGGGCTGTTGCATTTTGATGGTGGGGTGTCTCGAGTGTCGAGGCACCCCATTGTCGGTGGTGCGGGACAATGTGTTGGTGGCGAAGGGTTATCGACCGGTTGATCGTGATAAACAGTTTCTGATTCCACCGGACATGCGCGAATGGTTACCGGCGGAGCATCCGGTATGGATGCTGATCGACATCGTCGACACGCATCTGGACACC
>NZ_JBFBMD010000050.1:0-6235 GCF_040686915.1 Rhodococcus sp. NPDC077669
ATCACTACAATCACCACCGACCCCACACAGGCATCGGCGGCAAGTCACCCATCGAGCGACTGACCGTCCACAACGTCCCCGAGAAGAACACCTAGTGCGCGATTCGCCGCCGATATTGTGAGATCAGTAGCTCGCAGTACCGCGGAATCGGAAGTCATACAACTTTGAGAAGCTCGTTGATCTCCGCGACGCGTTCATTCCGCATCACCCTCACTCCGCACACGGAGTACCACGGCAATCGTGTCTCTCAATGTCACTGAAACTGAGGGCTTTTGGTCCCTGACATCGATCGAGACGGCAATTGGCAAGTTTCGCCGCCCGCGCGCTAGCGATGTTCCCAACATTCGGTAAATGGCTATGTTGCCGGCGTCAATCCGGGCTGACGTCTCGCTCACACGCGTCACTTTGCCCCCTAGCGGCTCCAAAGCAGCAATGATGCGATCGATCGAGGTGCCCCGGGGTATCCGCGACCCGACCTTGATCGGGGCAGGAATTTGCGAAGAATTGATCAGTGGTGCTGCCATCTCGCATCCTCTCGCTTGTATACCCCGCCGCCAACACATCCGCCGTTGTCATTGCCCACCACACAACCGGTTTCGTGGAATGGAAGGCGAATGCTCCTGGCGACGGAAGCGGGCGTTTGTGGTTGCGGCTGTCTAGGTTCAGCCCAGGCTCATTTGCACTGCCGCCATGGCCAGCGCGGGAACGGCAACCCCGATGAATACTCCCCCGATAGCTCGTCTGACCTGCATGTCTACTCCTCGAAAAGCATGAGTTGTTTCGTGCTTCTGGACGCTTCGAACATAAAACGGCACAGACGTCCGAGACAAGGGTCTGAGCCAAAATAGTTCGCCAAGGTATCGAAAGTTTGAAACCTGAAGCACATCGCTTGCCGCTCAACTCCCGTTTCGGCTTCGACTCGAGCGGCGTTGTGCTCGACCTCATCGTGGACCCGAGAATAGAAGGCTGATCGGCGGGAAAGAGTGGAAAGGTCTCGTCAATGACTATGACCAATGCCCCGTGGCGTCATCCCCAGCCCCAGCTGTCACGACTTCGCCTGGACGCAATTCCCGCGGAGATGCTGCACGCCTTGGCAACGGGACAGTCGATTCCCGCATCACACCACCGCGTTTCGCCCTATCTCGCCGGGGTCGAATGCCGCAGCCTGTGGCGGAGGAGAAGCAAGCAGATCATCGACATCCCCGGTGATGCAGCGTGGATCACGCGGCTGATGGTCGACCCAAACGTCGCCATGCCAGTCGGCGTGGCCGGCTTCCACGGAGCTCCCGACGAGACGGGGATGGTGGAGATCGGGTACCGAGTCGATCCTGAGTTTCGTCGACGAGGCCATGCCAGACGTTCGGTAGAAACCCTTCTCGCCGTTGCACGGCAACACAAGGAAGTGCGTAGTGTTCGCGCCACAGTCAGCCCGGGCAACACGCCCTCGCTGGCCCTCATCGAGAGCTTCGCGTTCATCGAAGTGGGTGAGCAATGGGATGACGAGGACGGCCTCGAGATCGTCTACGAAGTCTCCGCAGCACCGGTACAGCAAGATCAAGCGGTACGAACGGCTCCGCGGTAGAAGTCTGCGCGATCGTGTGCAGACATTCCGCCCCACACGCCGTACGGCTCGTTCGCTTCGAGTGCGTGCTGACGGCATTGCTCGAGCACCGGGCATCGGCCGCAGACCTGCTTGGCGGTCTTTTCTCGCGTGGCGCGGGCACGGCCTCGCTCCCCCTCGGGATGGAAGAACACGGACGAGTCGAGACCACGACACAGACCGTCGAGTTGCCAGTCCCAGACATCTGCATTGGGAACGGGAAGTTGGACCGGCCTGGCGGGTGCGCCTCGCACCATGAGCTGTCTCCTCACTGAAAAGTGAACAAGCTCACCTTCTCTCATTCGTCGTACTTTTACAAGTCCTTTCGGTCATTCGTAGTACTTAAAATCAAGCGCGCTTGCTTGGAATATGCACTTACCGGACACTCCGCCCCGGACCTCTGCCCTGTTTCGGCCCCCGGGTGTGGATCAATGTCCCATTGCCGCACTCTGAGCGACTGAATCCCGCATTGATCCGAACCCGGGTGGGGAGCAAGAGGGCAGAGGCAGGCAGCACTCAGTGGCTTTCGGACATTCCTGCGCGTTTTTCGAGTTCGACGAGGACGTGTTCGGCGATTTTGGTGGGCGGCGGGCCGATGTCGACGACGATGGCGTTCTCGTCGTCGCCGAGGGGTTCCAGTGTCGAGATCTGGGTGTCCAGCAGCGAGGACGGCATGAAGTGGTCCATCCGTGCATTCAGACGCCCGCTGATTCGGTCCTTGGTTCCGGCCAGGTGCACGAAGATCACCGGCGCCCCGTCCCTGGCTCCTGCGCTCAGTACGTCCCGATACGACCGTTTGAGTGCCGAGCACGTCACGATTCCCGATCGTCCCGTGCTGGTGTGGTCGGTGATCCACTCGGCGATGATGTCGAGCCACGGCCATCGGTCCTCGTCGGTCAGGGGCTGACCCGACGCCATCTTCGCGACGTTGGCGTCCGGGTGCAGGTCGTCGCCCTCTTGGAGGTCCCATTTCAAGGCTCCGGCGAGGATGCCTGCCACGGTTGATTTGCCCGATCCGGATACCCCCATCACCACGAGAACCGGATGGTGCGCTCTGCCTGTCTTCTCTGCTGCCATGCCTCGATACTGCTCCATCCGGTGCATCGGGATCGGACAGACGCGAGAAACCGGGCAACCCGTGGGACGATCGATCGGACATGACCGAGACCAATGATTTTCGCCAACTCCACGATTCGGTGCTCGACGAGCTCGGGCGCGACATCGTGAGTGGCGCGATCCCGAGTGGCACCCGAATCTCGGCCGACGACGTCGCCGTGCGGTTCGCCGTATCGCGAACCGTGGTGCGAGAAGTCGTTCGTGTTCTCGAGTCACTGGGCCTGCTCACCGTTCGGCGACGCGTCGGCATCACGGTCCTGGGTTCGCAGAACTGGAACTCCCTCGACCCGGTGGTCATCCGCTGGCAACTGGCCGGTCCTGCCCGCGCCGAGCAGCTTCTGCTGCTCAGCGAACTGCGCTCGGGTATCGAGCCTCTGGCGGCCAAACTCGCTGCCCACCGAGCCACCCCCGAGCACTGCGGGGCGCTGACCGCGGCGGTTATCGGTATGTCGTCGACGTCGCGTTCCGCGGACTCGGAGGCCTACCTCGAACACGACTGCAACTTTCACCGCACGCTGTTGGAGGCGTCGGGCAATCCCATGTTGCGGTCGATGTCGGACATCGTCGTCGAGGTACTCGCCGGACGCACCCGCCATGCCTTGATGTCGCGGCAAGCAGACCCCGAGGCCATCCGGTTGCACGGAGTGGTCGCGTCCTCCATCCAGTCCGGTGACGCCGACGCCGCCCAGCGAGCGATGTTGGCCATCGTCACCAAGTCCGCGAGGTCGATGTCGGCTGCTTCCGGTGTGACGCCATCGCCCGGTCTGGTTCCCGACCAGCAGTGATACACCGGGCGCACGAAGCCAGGTACGCCGAGACGAGGTTCATCGCCTAGATTCGACGCGTGACTGCTCTCGAATTGCCGCTCGAACTTCGCCGCGCACTCGTCGGAGTCGCTCGGACTCCGCGTTTGCTCGTCGCGTCCGATTACGACGGAACCATGGCTCCGATCGTCTCCGACCCGCAGAAGGCCTTTCCGCACCCCGAGTCCGTCAGCGCCATGCGCGGGCTCGCCTCCCTCGCCGGCACCAATGCTGCGGTCATCTCCGGCCGCGCTCTTCGCGATCTCGCGATCCTCTCGCGATTGCCGTCCGAGGTGCAGCTCGTGGGCAGCCACGGCAGCGAGTTCGACGCCGGGTTCGTCAACGCCATCGACGACGACGCCAAGAAGCTCCTCACCGTCATCACCGGCGAGCTCCAAGCCATCGCCGACGCCCATCCGGGCGTGAGTATCGAAACCAAGCCGGCCAGCGTCGCACTGCACGTGCGCAACGCCGAGACTGCTGCGGGCGAAGAAGCCCTGGCCGCCGTGCGTTCCGGTGCTGCCGCACGCGACGGCGTCCAAGTGACCGAGGGCAAGTCCGTCATCGAGCTGGCCGTCATCATCACCGACAAGGGCGTCGCCCTCGATATCCTCAGACATCAGGAAGCCTCCACTGCCGCAGTCTTTTTCGGCGACGACGTCACCGACGAGAAGGCATTCGGCCACCTGCACGGACCCGACATCGGGGTCAAGATCGGACCGGGCGATACTCTCGCCGAGTTCCGCATCGACAGCACCGAGCACGTGGCACTGGCCTTGGCGTTCCTGCTCGAGGAGCGTCGGCAGTGGCTCTCCGGAGCCGACGCCCCGCGCATCGAACGACTGACGATGTTGGCCAGCCCCAACGCCGTCGCGCTGCTCACTCCCGATGCCGACGTCACCTGGCTCTGTCACCCCGAGCCCGATTCGGCAGCGGTGTTCGCACACCTGCTCGGCGGCGATCAGGCCGGACACTTCAGCATCGGACCCGTCCGCGCATCGCTTCCGTTGAGCCAGCAGTACGTGGACGGCACGATGACCGTGCAGACCAAGTGGGCCAGCCTGCAGGTCACCGACTACCTCCCGCACGACATCGGCCAGGGCCAGACCGCGCTGACCCGCGTCATCACCGGCAAGGCACCGGCCATCGTCACGTTCGCGCCGCGTCCGGAGTTCGGAAAGGCGTGGGCATCACTGGAACCCGACGTCGACGGACTGCGCATCCTCGGCACCGCGGACCCGATGGTCCTGCGGAGCCCCGGCGTCACCTGGAACATCGTCTCCGACGGATCCCAGCAGTCCGCCCACGCCGAGGTCGACCCGTCGAACGGGCCGATAGTTCTCGAATTGCGGCTCGGCACAGACGATCTGAGCGAGCACCCGTGGCCCGAGGTCGAACGGCGTCGAGCATCGGAATCGTACTGGAAGGACTGGGCAGACGGCCTGAATCTGCCGCCGCTCAAGCGCGACCTGATGAAGCGATCGGCTCTGACCTTGCGCGGCCTCGTGCACGCCGAGTCCGGTTCGATCATGGCCGCCGCCACCACGTCACTGCCCGAAGACATTGGTGGAGTGCGCAACTGGGATTACCGATACTGCTGGCTGCGCGACGCAGCATTGACCGCGACCGCACTGGTCGACGTCGGATCGACAGCCGAGGCCGAGAACTACCTCTCGTGGATTCACGGGGTACTCGAATCGGTGTCGGGACCCGAACGCCTGCACCCGCTCTACACCATCTGGGGCCTGGGCCTGCCGCCCGAGGCCGTCATCGACGAGCTGCCCGGCTACGCGGGTTCACGTCCGGTCCGCGTGGGAAACGCTGCCAACCAACAGGTTCAGCTCGACGTCTTCGGCCCCATCGTCGAATTGGTGTCCGCCCTCGCACACGCCCGCAAAGCCGCGGGGTCCGAGAACGGCCTGTCCGACGACGACTGGGACCTCGTCCGTGCGATGGTCGAAGCCGTCGAGCGACGCTGGTTCGAACCCGATCACGGCATCTGGGAAATCCGAGACAATCCCCGCCACCACGTCTACTCGAAGGTGATGGGCTGGACGACGGTGGACCGCGCCATCGGTCTGGCCGAAACCTTCGGCCGCACAGCCGAATCGAGCTGGTCCGAGCTTCGTGACACCATCCGAGAAGAAGTGCTCGCCAACGGCTGGAACGACGAGGTGCAGTCCTTCACCGCCGCATACGACGGCACCGACCTCGACGCGGCGACGCTGTACATCGGCCTGTCCGGACTGATCGAGCCGTCGGACCCGCGTTTCGCAGCCACCGTCACTGCAACCGAAGCCGAACTGCGCAGTGGATCGACGGTCTACCGCTACCGCCACGACGACGGTCTGCCCGGCGGCGAAGGCGGATTCCACCTGTGCGCAGCGTGGCTCGTCGAGGCATACCTGCTGGTGGGCCAACGCGCCGAGGCCGAGGCTCTGTTCGCTCAACTCGTCAGCGCCGCCGGACCGACCGGACTGCTCAGTGAGGAATACGACCCGATTGCCGAACGCTCTCTCGGCAACCACCCTCAGGCCTACAGTCACCTGGGTCTGCTGCGTTGCGCGAGATTGCTCAGCGCTCAGCCCGTCTGACCCCCACCCCCGGTTCACTCCTCCCCAGTTGGGATCAATGCGCCTTTGTTGTGCACTGGACCCCGTGGGTTGGACCGGTTAATGGAAATCCTAGGCTGCGAGGGCCTGGGCTCGGTATTGCA
>NZ_JBFBMD010000051.1:0-5945 GCF_040686915.1 Rhodococcus sp. NPDC077669
CTGCTGCGCTTGCTGGTGTGTTCACGGTTGCCGAGGGAGCCATGATCGTCGGCGAACGAGCCCGTCTGACTGCCGAACTCGCCGACACCGGCGCGATGATCGCAGTGAAGAGCGCGCGTTCCATTGTTTCGGATGTAGTCGGCAGCGGGGTCGAGCTTGCGGTCGTGAACGGTCCGCAAAACTACGTTCTGTCCGGCGATCCTGGAGCCGTCACTTCCGCCGCAGCTGCTCTGCGCGGCAGGAACGTCGATGTGACCGACCTTCCGATCACCAGAGCATTCCACTCTGCGCATATGGAAACGGTAAGCGCCGCGTTGGCAGAATATCTACGGTCGGCCGGCGTCAATTTCGTTCCACCTCACACCGACCTCGTCTCGGACACCACCGGTGAGTTGATCAGCGGGGTCTTGACACCGGGGTATTGGGCAGAACACACGCGTAAGCCGGTTGACTTCGCTGCAGCCGTCTCGACGACAGTCGAGCGAGGGGCGGACCTGGTGATCGAGTTGGGCCCGGGTGGCCTTCTCGAGCTTTTCGAGAACGCCGAGGGCGTAGCCTCTGGTCGTCGAATCCCCACCGTGGCGCGAGCCAATCCCGTTGGTTCGATGGATCGCGCGCTCGCGCAAGCGTGGCTCACAGGATGTTCCGTGGATTGGAGGGCCACAACACAGCGTCCTAACGTCGCGATCGCCTTGCCGAATTACCCGTTCCAGCACAAGAACTACTGGGTCTCGCCTGATCGGGGCACAACGAATTCGAGGGTCGTTTCCGCCCCTTCACCAGTAGTCCGGAATGACCTGAAGACCAACAGACGTCGGTCCGCTGATACCCCCGAGAACGACCGCGGGCGTCTGGAGACCTTGCTTCAAGAGGAATTGAAGACCTTGCTCGGTTTGTCAGCCTCGGAGCGCCTCAGCCCATCGACCGGTCTGTTCGACCTCGGGCTCACGTCGGCCATGGTTGTGGAACTGCGTGATCGGATCGAATCGGTCACGGGTCGTCCGATATCGTCGACGGTCGTCTTCGACCATCCGACTATCGAGAGGCTCGCCGCGCACTTGGCGACGAACGCGAACCTGCCCCCCGAGAGCGGAACCGCTCCTTCTCGGGCACCAGACGCCTCCGTGCCCGACCCGGCTCAGGAAGTCGGCGGTCGGGTGCCGGGCGTCGAAGCGCCGACGCAATGGGAACTCGGCACCGAACCTGTCGCCATTGTCGGCATCGGTTGCAGGCTTCCCGGCGGAGCGAACGACCCCGATGCTTTCTGGCAGTTGTTGGCAAGAGGCTTGGACGGTACAAGCGAGGTACCCCGGGAACGGTGGGGTATCGACGACTATGTGGGACTCGACCGTGAATCGACGATTGGTCGAGTTCCTACTCGCGCAGGGTTCGTCGATGTGCGCGTCGACGAATTCGACGCAGACGCATTCGGGATCTCTCCGATGGAAGCGCGCAGCATGGATCCGCAACAGCGCTTGCTCTTGGAGGTCGCCATGGAGGCGCTCGAGGACGCCGGATATGGCGAAGATGCGTTGCGCAACAGTGCAACTGGTGTCTATATCGGAATAAACACGTCCGACTACATGCAATTGGCTAGCTCTACCGGTGTGACGATCGATCCGTATTTGGCGACCGGCAACACCTTCAGCGTTGCGGCCGGACGGCTCTCGTACCACTTGGGCTTGCAGGGGCCGAGTATGGCTGTCGATACAGCATGTTCGTCGTCCCTGGTGGCGCTGCACCTTGCACTGCGTAGTTTGCGATCGGGCGAATGCAACGCCGCGTTGGTCGGCGGCGTCAACTTGATGTTGAGTCCGGCCACTACCGTCAGCCTGAACAAACTCAACGCGTTGTCGAGTGACGGTCGCTGTAAACCGTTTTCGGCGTCCGCGGATGGGTATGGCCGTGGCGAGGGCTGTGGGGTTGTCGTTCTCAAGCGGTTGTCGGACGCGGTTGCTGACGACGACCATGTTTGGGCCACGGTGCGTGGTTCTGCGGTCAATCAGGATGGGCGGAGTGCAGGTTTGACCGTCCCGAACGGCCCAAGTCAACAGGCGGTAATCGAAGCAGCTCTGCGCGATGGGTCGGTCGACCCGCGGTCGGTCACTTACGTTGAGGCCCACGGAACCGGAACACCTTTGGGCGATCCGATCGAAATGAACGCTCTCGTATCCGCACTTCGTTCCGGCAAGGACCGCGATGCCCCTATCAGTGTCGGCTCGGCGAAATCGAATCTGGGCCACCTGGAAGCGGCTGCAGGGATCGCTGGTCTGATCAAGGTCGCCCTGATGCTACGCCACAAACAGATTCCGAAGACGCTGCATTTCGATGAGCCGAACCCACATATCGATTGGACCGCTCCACTCTCGATCCCTACGGCGCTCAGCGACTGGCAGCCACCAGGCCCGCGACTTGCTGGGCTCAGTTCGTTCGGGTTCAGTGGCACCAACGCTCATGTGGTGCTGGAGGAATTCAGGACGACTCGGTCCGATGCGCACAGGTCGACCTCAACCGAGCTTCTTCTATTGTCCGCGCGGACGGAGGGCGGACTCTCGGATACCCGACAGGTGTACCGGGACTGGCTGCACAAGCATGCAGCGAATGTGAATTGGTCCGACATCACGCGCACGGCAGCGGTACTTCGACCACACCATGCGGTCCGTTGCGCTGTGCTGGCGAAATCGGCAGTTTCGGCCGCCGACCAGCTGGATGCGCCGGCCGACGGTGCTTTGACCGGCACGGTGTGGCCAGGAAATACACCAAGATTGGTATTCGTCTTCTCCGGTCAGGGTTCACAATGGCCGGGGATGGGCTCCACCCTCCTAGCCGACGCCACCGCGCGCGCGACTTTGCTTCATTGTGAAACGCGGATAATGGAGCTTGCTGGATGGTCCTTGCTCGAGCAATTGACAGCGGGCAGTGCCGATTGCCTTCTCGAGATGACCGAAATTGCGCAGCCCGCGATCGTCGCGGTGCAAATCGCTCTTGTCGACTTGTGGCGATCATGGGGTATCGAGCCGGATGCCGTTGTCGGTCACAGCGTCGGTGAGTTGGCAGCGGCATACTGCAACCGATCGCTGGACATCGATGCGGTGCTGGAAATCGCGGTGAACCGCGGCCGAGTGATGCGTGAAAGTCGTGGGCAGGGTGCGATGCTATCGGTCGGATGCGCGTTGGATACCGCACTGGATCTGGCGTCCGCCGAGGCTGACGTCGTTTCTGTTGCGGCCGAGAACAGCCCTGTCGGCACGGTCCTTTCCGGCGACAAGCAAGCACTGGCCAGGATCGAGTCCGTCGCTCGTTCTCTTGGTCTCTCCGCCTCTTGGATTCAGGAGGAGTATGCATTTCACAGCTATCAAATGACGTCGCTCCGGGATCAATTGATCGCATCGATTTCCGGTATATCCTCATCGCGTCCGAGCGTAGATACTTTCTCGACTGTGACCGGTACCAAAGTGCCCCGGGAATTCCACTACACTTCTCGATACTGGGCTCAGAATATGACCGATAGGGTTCGGTTCAAGGATGCGATGAGTGCCGCGTGCGAAGGCGCGGAGAGTGTCACGGTCGTCGAGATCGGTCCGCACGGGGTGTTGGGGTCCGCAGTCGCGCAGTCTTGCGCGACAGACGTCGAACGAACGACTTCGATGCGTCGTTCGATGCCGGTTCGTGACAGCATGTTGAGGGCTGCAGCGCTTCTGCACGTTCGTGGTCACGATATCGACCACGCTTCGATGCAGCATATTTCGGGTAAAAAAGTGGAGTTGCCTACCTACAGATGGCAGCGAGCGCGGCATTGGCTCGATGTGCCTGCCTCCGCGGTCCGCGCCGTCCGACCGGATTCTCTCGAAGGATCCTTGTACGAAGTGAATTGGGAACCGTCCGACTCCAACCCAAGCGGCCCCGGGATCAGCGAACTACCCGAGGGTGGTTGGTTGGTTCTCAGTTCCGATGAAGCTATGGCTACCAGCCTGGTTCAAGAATTCACCAAACGGGGCGAACACGCTAACTTTGTTGATTTCGGCGGTGTGGCAGCGGAACTCGGCTCCAGCGACCGAGGGGAAATGCTGCGGGCGTGGGCTGGCGAGGTGGTGAGGCAGCATGAGCCACTTCGTGGGGTCGTGCATCTCGGGTCCCGAAAGATATCGATGTTCGACGACGGAATCGATCTTTTGTCCGACGCCGTTGCACTGTCGTGTGCGACTGCCCTCGGTGCAGCAGCGGGACTGATCTCACATCGAACGCGAGCGAAACTGTGGATCGTCACCTCGGGCGGAGTGGAAGCCGGTGCCACCGCTATCGACCTTGCGGAGGCACCGGTGTGGGGGCTCGGTCGCGTCATCGGTCTGGAGCACCCTGAGATTTGGGGTGGTCTGATCGATCTCGACCCATCAGATTGCGACGAAGCCTGTCCGGTGATCGCGGATGAGGTTCTCGAGGCCGACGGGGAAGACCAGATCGCGTTTCGACGAGGGCAACGTCTGGTGGCGCGTCTTAGGTCAACGAACTTGCCGCACAACGATATACAGGAACCAACGATCTCATCGGAGAGGGCGTATCTAGTCACCGGCGGCCGAGGTACCCTCGGAATCAGGATCGCAGACTGGCTGTCCAGTCGCGGTGCGCGCCACATCATTCTGTTGGGCCGCTCGCCCGTGGAGACCAACGGCGGCGACGAACACGGCGGTCGTGTCGAGGCCGCGATCGCACGCTTGAAGTCTGTTGGCGTCGTCGTACACTCGGTGGTAGGAGACGTGGCGGACCAACTGCAGATGGACCAATTGTTTTCGCCGGGTCAACCGTGGCCGCGAATCGGCGGAGTCGTACACGCTGCGGGTAGTTTCGTGCCGTCTCAACTGTGCGATCTCGACTGGGCACTCTTCGATGACACTCTGCACGCGAAGGTGCGGGGTACCAGAGCCATCGAAATAGCGTCGTCGCGGACACCATTGGACTTCTTGGTGTTGTATTCGTCCGGTTCTGCAGTGTGGGGTTCTGCGCTGGCTGGGCACTATGCGGCCGCAAACTACTTTCTCGACCTGACCGCGCATGCACGTTCGCGAGCAGGTATGCCGACCTATGCTGTCGGCTGGGGCTGGTTTGCGGACAGTCGGATGGGTTCGGGTCACAAGTCGTACTTCGAATCGATGGGCCTGGCCGCCGTTCCCGACTCGCTTGCGTTCGCCGCTCTCGATCGGTTGGTAGGGTCCTCGAAGCCTCAGCTCACCGTCGCCACGGTCGATTGGGCTCAGTTCAAACCTGTAATGGAGGCAAGGCGCCGGCGCCCGTTACTTGCTCGAATGAAGTTCGACGTCGACAGCGCCGGTGCTGGAACAGATTTCACATCCTCAATAGGCGTTTTGCAGGCTTACAGCGTTCGTAAGCGGATCACGGCCGACGCTCTACAGCGTGAGGTCGCAATCGTCCTCGGCCGCGATCCGGCGAGTCGTCTGGATCCCGATACCGGCTTCTTTTCCGTTGGGATGGATTCCATTTCGAGCGTCGCGCTGAAGCGTCGATTGGACTTGATGATTGGCAAGGCAGTACCGGTTACCGCAACGTTCGAGCACCCCACGATCAACGAACTGAGCGTCTTCGTGCTGGAGGAACTACTGGGCTATCGCGAACAGACAGAGGCAGTGGCCGAACCCGAAGTCGATGGTTTGGATTCGTTGTCCGAAGAAGAATTGTTGGCACTGCTGGACCGAGAGTTGGAAGACAATGACCACTGAATCAATTGACCGACCGACCGTGCCCGCCAACCGACCGGTCGACCGCGAAGATGTCGTACGCCGTGCGCTGAGTGAACTTCGCTCCGCGAAGTCCGAGGTGGCCGAAAGCCGCGCGCGCAGCTCTGAGCCTGTGGCGGTGGTGGGTGTGGGGTGTCGTTTTCCTGGTGGTGTGGTCGGGGTGGAGAGTTTTTGGGATTTGTTGGTTTCGGGTGG
>NZ_JBFBMD010000052.1:0-4815 GCF_040686915.1 Rhodococcus sp. NPDC077669
CACCACGCACTCGTCGGCACCGGCCCCGGAAAGTGGGCAACCACCAAAACCACAGCAGGACATCGCTATCCGGGCCGAACCCTGTGGCATCCACCAACAGGGATGGACCCCACACGCCGTGGGCTGATCAACCACGCACACCACCCAGAAGAAGTCCTCTACCCACCCGACCAGCACAACGACAACACCCGCGACACCGGCGACGAAGAACCACGACAACCCGCCTGACGACCCACACCACCACCACGGCACAGCTCTGCCTTCAACACAGCCTCGCCTCCCACACAGCCCGGCCCTCCCATACAGCCCGGCCCTCCCATACAGCCCGGCCGTCCCACACAGCCCGGCCTTCCGCTTTTCGTAGCGGCTGTCGCCTGTGATGCGGCTGGGTTAGGTTGCGCAACATCGGGGCACCCTCACCGCATGGCAAATTACAGAGTTATCGACCCGCACGGAACCGTCGTCGCCACCAAGGACATCACCAGTTCCGAGGACGCGCACGCCTGGTTCAAGGACAGCCGCGCCGACAACGAGGAGCTGGGCTGGCGCCTCGAAGTCGAGCACGACGGCGACTGGGCATTCTTCAGCGACTCGGAAGGCACCAAGGACTAGACCTTGTGCTTTCACACGACAATCGGGCGGTCCCAGTGATTCGCGGGACCGCCCGATCGTTGTGCGGGGGGACGGCAAACGACAGTGGGCAGCCCCTGTGCAGGAGCTGCCCACCTCTTGTCGCGGCGATGTCGCCGCCAGTTCTATTGGTCGGTCGTCGGTCGGGAGGTCGGAATCGTCGACTCGAGGTCGGCAACCTGCAGCAGGCGGGTCACCGATCGGCTTGCCACGATCGACCACGAAGCACCGATGCCAGCCGTGTATTCACGAACTGCATCGAAGACGGAGAGTCCGGCGATGCCGAAGAACTCGACATTGGACAGGTCGAGAGTCAGATGCCGTTTGCTGGACACGCGACTGCAGACGAAATCGGAGAACATCGGCGCGCTGAGCATGTCGATGTCGCCGTGGACGGCGACGACGAGTGAACCGTCGGTGCCGTCGTGCGCGGTGAAGATGGCTCCGGTTGCTGCAACGGACACGGACTTCTCCGCGACGCTCACCGAAGTGGTTCGAACTTTGTTGCCTCGTGATTCAACACTCATGGCAGATCCCATCGATCGGTCGAACTGAAGGGGAAACCGATCTACGCAACGGGAGCAGAATTCTTCGCCTGACCCGGGCGCACACTTCGCTGCGTTTCCCCGTGACCGGCTGTTAGCTCAACCACGGCCAACCCTACGGCACCGGCACGCTCGGAGTCCAGCATTGGCACAATGCGGGCCCCCACCAGCGGTTCGAACATCCCGATGCGAACGCGGGCTACGTGCGGGTGCTGTTTCCCAGGTCGGCGTGATGCTCGCGCATGGCTCCGATGAGCGCTTCGAACACTCGGTGGGCAGCGTCGAGATCCGAATCCGGTAGGTCCTCGAGCGCAGCGCTGGTGCGCGCTCCCAGTGGTCCGAAGAACCCGCGAGCAACCTCCATACCGTGCTCGTCGTAGCGAAGTATGACTTTACGTCGGTCCGACGCGTCGGATTCGCGTCGAATATGACCGGACGCGATCATCCGCTCCACCAGATACGTCATCGCCGCGGACGACAGTCCGAGCATCGTGCCGAGCTCACCCGCGGTGAGGGGCGCGCCCTCGACGTCGGCGACCATCACATGCAGCAGAGCGCGAAAGTCGTTGGGCCGCAAGCTGTGCAACGCACCGAATACCTGACCGATCTGTTCCGACACCGATGACAGCGCCCGAAGGTCCGCCGATATCGCGGATTCGAGGTGGTTTCGGTCGGTCATGGCGGTGGTAACTCCTTCGCTGCGGTCATGGTCAGACTACTGCCCGCAAGAGATTCAGTTGCTTAATATCTAAGTAAATGAGATTGTTTCTTCGTGGACAGCACCCGTACCGAGACCACCGCAGCCTGGGACCGCATCGCCGCGGCCGTGACGCATCGTCGATCGTGGGCGCTCGCCCTCGCCATTCTTATTCTCTCGATTGCCGTGATCGGGCTCGTCGGTAGCAACGATTCTGCCGGTCAGTCGCCGAACTCCTTGCCGACATCCGCCGAGTCGTACCAGGTGGACGAGCTGCTCTCCCAGTTCCCGGACTCCGACACCGCACCGGTGATCCTCGTTCTGAGCCGCGTCGATGGCGGTGACCTGACCCCGGCCGATATCGAGGCAGCCGCTGCTGCGCAGGCCAGGCTGCTCACCGTCGACCGGTCGGTGACCGACGAACCTGGACCCCCTCCGATCGTCGCACCGGACGGGAAGGCCGCAATCGCGTTCGTTCAGGTGAACTCGGAACTGTCCGGCTTCACCCTGAACGACCTGATCACAAGCCTCCGATCCGCGGCGACGGTCGGCCTACCGTCCGATCTCAACGCCCAGGTCACCGGCGGGCCGGCATTCGGAGCGGACATCGCCAACTCGTTCTCCGGGGCCAATTTCACGTTGCTCGCCGTCACCGCACTCGTGGTGGCAGTGCTCCTCATCGCCACTTATCGATCGCCCATTCTGTGGTTGGTTCCGCTTGCCGTCATCGGTTTCGCCGATCGGTTCGCCTCCACCGTCGGCACGGCCCTCGCCGAGGCGACCGGGCTGTCGTTCGACGGCTCGACCTCGGGGATCACCAGCGTGCTCGTGTTCGGCGCAGGCACCAATTACGCCCTGCTGCTGATCTCTCGTTACCGCGAGGAACTCCGCCGCGAGTCCGATCACCGGCTCGCGTTGCGCCACGCCGTCCGGAACGCGGGACCGGCCATCCTCGCCAGCAATGCCACCGTTGTCCTCGCACTGCTGACTCTGTTGCTGGCCATCCTCCCCAGCACTCGCAGCTTGGGAGCGCTGGCCGCGGCCGGCCTCGTCGTCGCATCGGTGTTCGTGCTGTTCGTACTGCCTCCGTTGTTGGCACTGTGCGGCCCGAAGTTGTTCTGGCCCTTCGTCCCCAAGCCGTCCGATCGCGATACCACCACCGAGGGCGTCTGGCATTCGGTGGCCGCCGGTGTCGCTCGTCGTCCGGTGGCGACCGCCTCCATCACCATCGCCGTATTGCTCGCCTGCTGCGCGGCCTTGGTCGGCACACAGATCGGGCTGTCGCAGACCGAGCAATTCCGGGTGACCGCCGAATCCGTCGAAGGATTCGACACTCTCTCGCAACACTTTCCGGCCGGATCCGCAGACCCGATCACGGTTCTCGCACCCACCTCGGATATCGACGGCGTCGTCGCCACCGTCCGGGACGTCGACGGCGTCGTCTCGGTGGATCGGGTCGCTGATTCCGGTACCGGACTGACCCGGCTGTCGGTGGTCACCGACGCTGCCCCCGCCTCCGACGAATCGTTCACCGTCGTCGAGAACCTTCGGTCCACCCTTGCGGGTGTCGACGACGCACGAGTCGGCGGCAGCGACGCCAAAGCACTCGACACCACCGACGCTGCCGCCCGCGATCGGCTCGTGGTGATCCCGGCGATCCTGGCGGTCGTTCTACTCGTGCTGTTGATACTGCTTCGCGCCGTCGTCGCACCGCTGATTCTCGTCGCCACCACGGTCCTGAGTGCCGTGGCCGCCATCGGTATCGGTAGCTGGGTGAGCCTGCACGTCTTCGGCTTTCCCGCGCTCGACGACAACACTCCCCTGTTCGCGTTCCTGTTTCTCGTCGCCCTCGGTGTCGACTACACCATCTTTCTGGTCACCCGGACCCGGGAGGAGACGGTTCGGCACGGCACCAGATCTGCGATCGTGCGGGCGGTCTCGGCCACCGGCGGCGTCATCACCAGCGCGGGAATCGTTCTGGCAGCAGTGTTCTGCGTCCTCGGCGTCCTCCCGCTGATCACCCTCACCCAGTTGGGAATCATCGTCGGCCTGGGCATTCTGCTCGACACCTTCGTGGTACGCACCGTCGTGATTCCCGCCCTGTTCACCCTCATCGGCCCGGGGATTTGGTGGCCGAGCACGATCGACAACGAGACGACCGCAACCAAGGAGCGAAATTCATGAAGGTACGTACGATGTTGAGCCGCACCGCAATTGCAGGAGCAGTCGCAGCAGGCGCCCTGCTCGGCGCGGCCCCGGCGCAAGCGCAACCGGTCGGCCCTTTGGGGTCGGTCGGTCTCGATCCACTGGCTCCGATCCCGTCACTCGATGTCGAACGGTACCTGGGCACCTGGAACCAGGTTGCCGCGGTGCCGCAGCCGTTCAACCTGATCTGCGCCCGTGACACGCAGGCGAACTACCAGATGATCGACGAATTCAACATTCGCGTCGAGAACACCTGCACCACCTGGACCGGCGGCGAGAACCGCATCGTCGGCAATGCTCGGGTCAACGACACCGTCACCAAAGCCCAACTGCACGTGAGCTTCCCGGGCGTCCCCACGCAGGAGAGCCAGGAGGGGCCGACCAACTACATCGTGGCCTACATCGCAGACGACTACTCGTGGGCCTTCGTCGGAAGCCCCAACCGCACGTCCGGATTCGTGCTCAAGCGCACGCCCGACGTCAGCGTCGAGCAGTTCCGCGAGATCCGCAGCGTCGTCGAATCGCTGGGCTACGACTCGAACTTCATCACCACGACGCCCACCCCGGGCGGCGCGACGACGATTCAGCAGCTCTCGACCGTGTAGTGCGGCGGAGCCGCAGTGGCGTGGTTATGTGCCGCAGAGGGGCTGTTGCATTTTGATGGTGGGGTGTCTCGAGTGTCGAGGCACCCCATTGTCGGTGGTGCGGGACAATGTGTTGGTGGCGAAGGGTTATCGA
>NZ_JBFBMD010000053.1:0-4170 GCF_040686915.1 Rhodococcus sp. NPDC077669
TCACTGGTGATCATCTCCATCACCAGCGCGGGAGCCTTCACCGAACGCCTCGGCACGGGTGCCACCATCCCGTGGGAGATCGTCGTACCGTTCACTTTCGCGGCAATTACAGGCTCGTTCGCAGGAAAAGTCATCAGCGACAGAGTTTCTGCCACCACACTCACCCGTAGCTTCGCAGCCCTGTTATTCGTCGTAGCCGTCTACGTCACCGTCCAGGCATCCATGGCCCTGTAACGCACATCGTTGTGCATCACAGAGCCTATTTCTGCGCATGCAAATGCGTGACGTGTGTGGTCTCGGGACATACCTAACTGATCGTCACCGGGACATCGTTAACGGTCTCGGGGTCGGGTGGGCGTTGAAGTTTCGGATCGGTTTGGTGGTGGTTCCGGCGTGCAGTGAGAGTTTTGTGGGGCCGTCGAGAACTCGGAAATGGTGATCCTCGACGACCACGGTGAGGATGGTTCCGGCGTGTGTGCGGCCGACGGGCAATCTCTGGCCGTCGACCATGACGACACCGTCTATCGGCACTTTCCGGTGCACGCGTTGGGGGCCCGAGGGCGGCGGGAGGAGCGTCGTTGCTCGACGCACGCGGGTCAGTTGGCGGTTATCGTTGCTGATCAACGGATTCGGCAAGGTCTTGATCACATGGTTACCGGCGATGGCGTGGATGAGACCGCCCTCGATTCTGAGGGTGATGCGGGTTCCGGCGGTGTCCGGACCCAATGCGAGCTGATGGCCGAGCAGGGTGATCAGTCCATCGCGGGTGGCGGTGCGATCGACCTCGATCGGTGCCGCAGTGCGCAAGCGGGCACTCGGATCGAACGCGGGCAGTGCCGGCGCAGTCTGCCCTGCACGTGCGCCGCGCATGGTCAACCGGTCGAGGTCGGCGCTCGTCAGCTGGGAGGCACACCGTGGGGCGTGTCAGATGGTTTGTGTAAGAACGGACTGACACGGATGGAGCATCATCGTGACCATGACTGTGGACGGCAATCATGCAGATGACACGAACGATCGGGCTGAGCTCAGCGCCTTCGACGCCTTGAAGGCCTCGGGTGCCCTCGACGAGGTGATGGCCAAGATCGACACGGGCCAGCTGCAGATCACCGGGCAGGGCGGGTTCCTGCAGGAGATGGTCAAGGCGGTTCTCGAGCGCGGACTGCAGACCGAACTCACCGAGCACCTCGGATACGACAAGGGCGACCTTGCCGGCCGTCTACTTCCCAACGCTCGCAACGGTTTCAGCAGCAAGACCGTGTCGAGCGAAGTCGGCGATGTGCCGTTGGCAATCCCCCGCGACCGCGACGGCACGTTCGTTCCAACCCTGGTCCCGCGTGGTGCGCGCAGGATCGGTGGGCTCGATGACATGATCGTCGCGCTCTACGCCGGCGGCATGCCAGTGCGCGACATCGAGCATCATCTTGCCTCGACCATCGGTACCGAAATTTCCCGCGAGACCATTTCCAAGATTACCGACTCGGTCCTCGAGGAAGTCCTCGAATGGCAGCGCCGGCCACTCGATCCGATCTATCCGATCCTCTATCTCGATGCGATCGTGGTCAAAATCAGGTCCGGTCAGCAGGTCACCAACAGGGCTGCGCACATCGCCGTCGGTGTCGACCTCGACGGCATCAAACACGTGTTGGGGATCTGGGTTCAAGAACACGAAGGGGCGAAGTTCTGGGCCGGGATCTGCGCTGAGCTGGCAAATCGTGGCGTCAGAGACGTCCTGATCGCCTGCACGGACAGCCTCACTGGATTCGGCGACGCCATCGAAGCGACGTGGCCGCACACCGTCGTGCAGACGTGCACCGTCCACCTGATCCGCGCGTCGATGCGGTTCGTGGCCTACGGCGACCGCAAAGCGGTGGCGTCGTCGCTCCGGTCGATCTACACCGCACCCACCGTCGATGCGGCCCAAGCTGCACTCGACGACTTCAAATCCTCGCAGTGGGGTGTCAAGTATCCGACAGCGGTGCGGACGTGGGAGAGCGCGTGGGAGCGGTTCATCCCGTTCCTGGCTTTCCCACCGGCGCTCCGGAAGATCATCTACACCACCAATGCCATCGAATCGCTCAACTATCAACTTCGCAAGATCATCAAAAACCGCGGACACTTCCCCAATGATCAAGCGGCAGTGAAGCTTCTGTGGCTCGCGATCTGCAGCATCGAGGACAAGCGCGCCCGGGAGAGAGACCGCCTGAGCAAAGATCGACTCGCACCCCGCACCGGCAGGGAGGTCAACAGACTGATCGAAGGATCTCTGACGACCGGTTGGAAACAAGCGCTCGGCGCGCTCGTGATCAACTATCCGGACAGACTCGACCCTTATCTCACCTGAAAGCAAATTCGCTCACAGATAACTTGACAAGCTCCAACCGTGGTGACCACCAAACCGTCGATCACGGCGTGGATGCTGGCGAGGTCGGCCCACAGGGTTACCATGCGTCCGGCGAACCCCTTCCCGATCCACACTTGCTGTGCACCGACCAGATCGACGACGCCCGCCGCCGGTATGCGTAGGTCGATCTCGTAACCGCCGGCCATCCCTGATCGCGCCGAATATGGTTGTACGACAACAGACGCGGCAGACGCGGCAGGGGCGGCCGGCGTCGCACTTCGATACCGTCTGGGTCCCCGCAGAATACCACTTCGCGCTCCGTGACGGCCGCGGAGTCGGATTCACCTACATCGAGGGTGACATCGTCCGCGGAACCTCACGTCTGTGACCACCCGCCCCCGTGCCTGACCGCACCGGGGTACCCGCCCCACCGCACCGACTGGAAGGAACGCCCCTCGTCTACGACCGATCTCGACGAGCGCCCGTGGACCCGGCCGTGGGTTCCCATTCCGGGCACCGCGACGAAGTCCTCGACAGGCGGAAGCTGGCATCAACGACGGGCCGGCGTTGGCGAGCGCGGATCTCGGTTTGGCGATCGGCGCGGGCACCGATGTCGCCATCGGTCCGGGGACATCATAGTCGTCCGCGACGACCTCGGCGATGTGGTCGATTCGTTGGGGCTGGCCAAGGCCATACTGGCGACCATCAAGGGAAACATGGTGTGGGCGTTCGGGTACAACATCGCTGCCATCCGCATAGCGGCCGCAGGTCTGCTCAACCCGCTCCTCGCGGGCGCTGCCATGGCGTTCTCGTCGTTCTTCGTCGTATCGAACAGCCTCCGGCTGCGTCGGTACCCCGCTACATCCTGACGACCCGGGAGGGATACCTCGGCGAACAGTGAACTGGTGTCGCCGCGTCAGCGAACGTGAAGTGATCGCGCTGTGCGTGGCCGCGCCGCACGACCGGCCCGGCCACGCACTCCTGCGCAGCACGCCCGGTCAGCCACCGGGCGGATTCGTACCGACGTCATCGCCGCGGTACCTACAGTCAGTCGCATCCGCGGGTGCCGAAGTTCCCGCGTCGATCCGGGAACTTTCTCCGCCCGCGGTGCGACTGGTGGTCGACCGGTCATGAGCTGCGCCGACACAGGACGCGGCCGACGGATGCGGCCGATACCGCAGTTCACGGGAGGGTTCGAAGTGCACGACGATCTTCGCCACTATCGGCCCATGTTCGAGGCCATCGAACGACGAGTGCTGGCGACGGTAGAGATGGCTGCCCACGAGCGCCTGCGTGCGGCTACAGTGATCGCCGTAGCAGGGCTGGGTCTGTGCCTGGGCCAGTCGGGCGAGGCAACGGGCTGGGCAACATTGCTCAACAATGCAGCGGCGCAGGCGGAATCGACCAGCATCGTCGCTGTCATTGCCGCCCATGCCGGTGTGATCTTCTGTCTGATCTGCTCAGCCGCCGCACTCCATACCCGAATGATCCATCTGATCGTTCTCGCCGCCGCAGGATGCGCCAGCACTTCGGTCCTGGCGATGTTGTCCATCTGGACACGCCAGTCCGCTCACGACAGTTCAACTCTCGCCGGCCCCGGCCCTGGCGCGCTGATCGGGCTGCTCACCGCCGTGGTTCTCACCGGGCTGTGGACACGACTGGCCCTTCGCCCGGAGCGTCGCGTCTTCACGTACTGATCGAGCCACCATTCCGCCGAACCGACAGAAGGATCGATCCCGTTCGGCGGCTTCCCTTGGGGCCGCATCGCATTCGGTCAATCCGACGGGCCGCTGCTGCCTCTGGCTGCGGTGATCGGCGCGCCGGGGTTG
>NZ_JBFBMD010000054.1:0-2630 GCF_040686915.1 Rhodococcus sp. NPDC077669
TCCCGTTCGGCGGCTTCCCTTGGGGCCGCATCGCATTCGGTCAATCCGACGGGCCGCTGCTGCCTCTGGCTGCGGTGATCGGCGCGCCGGGGTTGTCGTTCGTCGTGGTGCTGATCGGGTCCGCTCTGGCCGGCGTCGTTGCCTCCGGTCGCATCACCCGCAGAACTGCAGCAGCGTCGTGCATCGGTGTGGCCACTGCTGTAGGGGCGCTCACGGTGGTGGCTCCACTGTTCGCTCCGCCGCAGCAGGACACGGTCACCGTCGCCTTGGTGCAAGGCAACGTCCCGCGTCTCGGTCTCGACTTCAACGCCCAACGACGCGCGGTTCTCGACAACCATGTTCAGCGCACCATCGAGCTCGCCGCCGACATCGACTCCGGCCGCGTACGCGCACCCGACCTGGTCATCTGGCCGGAGAACTCCTCCGACATCGATCCCCTGCGCAACCCCGACGCCGCCGCACGTATCGACGCCGCGGCCCGCGCCGTCGGAGTCCCCGTACTCGTCGGCACGGTTCTCCGCCGAGACGACGGCACCACGAGCAACACCTCGATCGTGTGGGATCCCGTCACCGGGCCCGGGCAGAGGCACGACAAGCGGCAACTGGTGCCGTTCGGGGAGTACCTGCCGATGCGCACGATCGTCACCGCACTCTCTCCCTATGCCGCCCAGGCAGGAAACTTCACCCCGGGCCAGGGCAACGGCGTCCTCGACCTCGCCGGAGTGCACGTCGCGGTGGCCACCTGCTACGAGGTCGCCTTCGACTCGTTGCTCACCGACTCCGTGCGCGCCGGTGCCCAGCTGATCGCAGTGCCCACCAACAACGCCACTTTCGGTCGGACGAACATGACCTATCAACAACTCGCCATGTCGCGGGTACGAGCGGTCGAACACGGGCGCAGCGTCGTCGTGTCGGCCACCAGCGGCGTCAGCGCCGTCATCGATGCACGCGGGGAGGTCGTCGAGCGCACGGAGCTGTTCACCCCCGCAGCTGTCGTCACCGAGGTGTCACTGAGCACCACCCTCACCCCGGCGACGATCACCGGCAGCGTTCCGGAATGGATTGCCGCCACCGGCGCTGGTGCAGCACTGGCGTTCTCGCTGCTGCGCCGACCACGCTCCATCACACCGAACCCCGCAAACTACTATGTCGCGTAGTATTTAGATGGTGGTCGGTGAAGGGCGTGCGGAGATGAC
This sequence comes from Rhodococcus sp. NPDC077669, assembly GCF_040686915.1. Taxonomy (NCBI): domain Bacteria; kingdom Bacillati; phylum Actinomycetota; class Actinomycetes; order Mycobacteriales; family Nocardiaceae; genus Rhodococcus; species Rhodococcus sp. NPDC077669. The sequence goes on from NZ_JBFBMD010000054.1 coordinate 1,197, forward strand.
GATCGACGAACACCCCCGTGCGCACTCGCCGGGACTGGTGCGCAGAACAGTGGCGATGCTGCGCAACCGGTGGCGACAACTGACGTCGATGCGGACAGCGTTGGTGCTGCTGTTCCTCCTCGCCGCCGCAGCTGTCCCCGGCGCTTTGCTGCCGCAGCGCAATCTCAATACCCAGGCCGTCGATTCTTTCATTGCCGCGCGTCCGGTTCTCGGGCCGGTGATGGACACGCTGGAATTGTTCGACGTGTTCGCGAGTTCCTGGTTCACCGCGATCTACGTCCTGTTGTTCGTGTCGCTGATCGGCTGTCTGACTCCCCGGTTGATCGAGCACGGCAAAGCTCTTCGCGCACAACCTGTTCGAGTACCGCGAAACCTCACTCGACTACCGTTGCATCATTCGGGCACCCTCGCCGGTGACCCCGAGAAGGTGATCGCCGACATCGCGCGGCACTTGAAAGGGTGGCGTACCGCCGTTCGACCCGAGCCCGATGGGGCACTGACTCTCTCGGCGGAGAAGGGCTACACCCGCGAGGCCGGGAACCTGCTGTTTCACTTCTCGCTGATCGGTCTGCTCGCGGCCATCGCGATCGGCAAACTGTTCGGCTACGAAGGCTCGGTCATCGTCATCGCCGACAACGGGCCCGGTTTCTGCAACACCTCGCCCGCGATCTACGACTCCTTTCGCGCCGGCAACAGCACCGACGGCACCGGACTCGAGCCGTTCTGTATCCGGGTCAGAGATTTCACCGCCGACTACCTCGAGAACGGTCAGGCCGAGATGTTCACCTCGAACATCTCCTACCAGAGCGCCGACGACATCGCCGCCGACACCTGGCGCGACTATCAACTCAAAGTCAACGAACCCCTCCGGCTCGGCGACGAACGCATCTACCTCACCGGACACGGCTACGCCCCCGAGTTCACCGTCACCTTCCCCGACGGCCAGACCCGCACCGAAGCGCTGCAGTTCCGCCCCGACGACGCCACCACGTTCCTCAGCAGCGGCGCGCTGCGATTCGACCCACCCGGGGGGACCTACGCCACCGCCGAGGAGCGCCGCCGAGGGCAGATCGCCATCGAAGGACTCTTCGCGCCCACCGCGCAATTCAACGGCAACCTGCTCTCCTCCCGCTTCCCGGAACTGGTCGATCCCGCGGTGGCAGTGGACATCTACAAAGGCGACACCGGTCTCGACACCGGCATCCCGCAGTCGATCTTCTCCCTGGACCAGGAGATGATCAACCAGGGCCGGCTGGTCAAGCAGGACCGGGTCAACCTGCGGCCCGGAGAATCGACGACCCTCTCCGACGGCACCGTCGTCCGGTTCGACGGTGCCAAGGAATTCGCGAACCTCCAGGTCGGATACGACCCCGCGCAGCGGTGGGTGCTCGTGTTCGCGGTCACGATGATGACCGGACTACTGGTGTCCCTGGT
>NZ_JBFBMD010000055.1:0-2066 GCF_040686915.1 Rhodococcus sp. NPDC077669
CAAGCAGTGAACACTGGACACAGGGTCGCTAGGCACCACGATTGACCTACCGCACAAGTGACCGGTGTGTCTTTCCCAAGACGCGTCGTCGCGGTGTCGAGCGGCCCGCTCGTCGGTGGTCGGGCCTGGCGGCGTGACTTCATAGGACCTTGAAGCGACTCTGCCCCATCACTGTTTTGTCCACCGCCAGCGTCCGCCCACCCAGCGCGAAACTCGGTCGGAAGGCCCGCCGAGTCCGTCGAACGGGAAGGCTCGGATCACATGGACGGTGACATCGTCGTCGGCATCGATTCACACAAAGACACTCACTACGCAGCTGTGCTCACACGGGGTGGAAGGAGGCTCGGAGCGCGCCAGTTCGGAGCCACAGCGCAGGGCTACAACGAGCTGTCGGAATGGGTGGAGACGTTCGGAACTCCGGCGAGCTTCGGTGTCGAGTGCACCGGTTCGTACGCTGCGGGACTGACGCGTCACCTGCTCGAACGTGGCATGTCGGTCGCGGAGATCAACACGACCAACAAACATGCGCGGGCTCGCCGTGGGAAGGACGATGCCCTCGATGCGGAGATGGCTGCTCGGCACGTCCTCACCGGAGCCGACGCCATCGTTCCGAAGTCGAGTACCGGAGCGGTGGAATCGATCAGAATGCTGCTTCTCACGCGGGAGTCGGCAGTGAACGCTCGTACCGTTGCGCTGCAACAGATTCAAGATGTTCTGATCACCGCCCCGGTGGCTCTGCGTGAGTCGATCACCTACAAGCGGGGGAAGGGAGCCGTCGAAGCGTGCTCCCGGTTGCGTCCGGACTTGTCGCGCCTGTCCGATCCGGAACAAGCTGCGAAGTTGACATTGCGGACTCTCGGTCGCCGGGCCAGCGATCTGGCCGAGGAGATCGCCGTTCTGGAGCGCGAGCTCGACACTTTGGTGACCGCGACGGCTCCGACGATGCGCGCAGCGTGCGGGGTAGGACCGGTCAACGGGGCGCAGTTGTTGGTGACCGCGGGGCAGAACATCGGCCGGCTTCATTCCGAGGCCGCGTTCGCCCGGTTGTGCGGTGTCGCCCCTGTTCCTGCCTCGTCGGGCAAGACGACGAGGATGAGGCTGCACCGAGGCGGTGATCGCGCCGCGAACAGAGCGCTCTACTTGATCACCGTGTGTCGGCTGCGGTACGACCAACGCACGATCGACTACATGCAACGCCGGCGCGGTGACGGGTTGTCGAAGAAGGACGTCATCAGGTGCCTCAAGCGGTTCGTGGCGCGGGAGGTTTTCAACGATCTCGTCGCTGATCTCGCAGGATGTGGCAGCATGTCAGCAGAGGTTGACGTACCTGCCGCTCGCGCCCCGTCCGGGGTTCGGTGAACACGTTGCTCTGAGGGTCCACCATCGGAATCCGTCAGGAAGCAGCTGACCGCCGGTAATGCGAGCATCCGGACTCGGTTGTGCTTCCAACGAAGGATCCCTGATGCCCGTTCACATGACCATCGATGAGTTGAAGTCCGCTGCACGAACGTTGCGAAAGTTCCTGGCCGAATCAGGTGCTGCACAATTGACCCACGCCCAGTCACTCGAGGCCGTCGCTCACACTGCCGGATTTCGAGACTGGAACAGCTGCAGCGCCGCTCTTCTCGCTCCCCGTCCGCTGGCGGCTGTTCCGATCCTGCGGGTGTATGACGAGGTCGCGACACGAAACTTCTATTGCGACTACCTCGGATTCGAGGTCGACTTCGAGCATCGCTTCGCCGCCGATCTACCGCTCTACATGCGGGTCACCCGTGGCGGTGTTCACCTGGACCTGAGTCAACACCACGGGGATGGAACACCAGGGGCCGCTGTGTGGCTGCCGACGGTCGACATCGCGGCGTTCCACCGGGAGCTGCGTCGGCGAGACCATCTGGTGACTCTGCGACCCGGTATCGATCGCTCCGCACCTGGTGGACCGACCGTCGAGCTACTGGATCCGTTCCAGAACGCCCTGCGCTTCTGCGAACTCGACGACTGACACATGCTCGACTGACAGACGATTCACTGCTCCCGCCCACGGATCGCTTGACATGTATAGGACCGTC
>NZ_JBFBMD010000057.1:0-1544 GCF_040686915.1 Rhodococcus sp. NPDC077669
TAGACGGTATGGAGGTCTTGGCTGGGGCCCCTCCGCATGTAAGCGTGGGTTGCCGACAGGAGTGGGTCCTGGCCGGTAGAGCCACAGATGTGGGAGGCCCCAGTGAAGAATCATCGTACGAGTGTTGGTTTGGATGTGCACGCACGATCGGTGGTGGCGTGCGGTTTGGATGGCGAGACGGGCGAGTTGTTCGAGCGTCGCATGTCGCCTGATCACAAAGAAATCCTGGAGTGGATTCGTTCGCTGCCAGGACTGGTGCATGTCGTCTACGAGGCGGGCCCGACCGGTTTCGGTCTGGCCCGTTTTCTGTTGGCCGCCGGTGTCGATTGTGTGGTGGCGGCACCGTCGAAAATTCAGCGTCCCCCTGGTGACCGCATCAAGACCGATGCCCGTGATGCCCGGCATTTGGCTCGGTTGCTTCATTTGAGTTCTATTGTGCCGGTTCTGATTCCGAGTACCGAGCAGGAGTCCGCTCGTGATCTGGTGCGAGCAAGGGAGGACTGCCGCGGCGATCTGGTGTCCGCACAGCATCGCCTGACACATGTGCTGCTGCGTCAAGGGATCATCTACAGCGGCGGCAAACCCTGGACCGCAGCCCACGATCTGTGGTTACGTCGCCAGCGGTTCGATTCACGTGCACTGCAGATCACCTACGACACCGCCTACGAGACCGTCATCGCCACCACCGAACGCCGGAATCGTCTCGATACCGCCATCGCGGACATGGCTGCGCATTCGTCGTTCACTCCGGTGGTGACCCGGCTGGGGTGCCTTCGTGGGGTGGCGACGTTGACAGCGTTCGGTTTGGCGACGGAGATCGGTGAGTGGGACCGGTTGACCGGCCGCTCGATCGGTGCGTTCGTCGGGTTGATCCCGACCGAGCATTCTTCCGGTGAATCCCGGTCGCAGGGCGGTGTCAGCAAAACCGGCAATGCTCACGTACGCCGACTGCTGGTCGAGGCTGCCTGGCATCATCGCAAGCCGTATCGGCCGGGGCGTGAACTGGTGGCACGGTGGAAGGCGTCGACTCCCAAAGCCAAAGCGCGAGGACATCAAGCGAACCGGCGGCTGCACGCACGGTGGGAACATTTCGACGAACGCGGTAAACGTGCGGTGGTCGCCAATGCCGGGATCGCACGAGAGCTGGCCGGCTGGTGCTGGTCGTTGGCCACGCTCGAGGAATGACTGAAGCTCCGACGCCGAAGTAGCGATCTGCGTCGGGATAGATGTCCGGAATGAACGGTCGACGACGATGTGGGATGTGGCCGAGCGTCTGGGAGTGACCCGCTAGCCGCCTATGAGCAATCCTCAACTGCGCGTTGGGATCACGCTCGACTCATAGACTTGCGATCCACTCCAGCCGAAACAGTCCGTCCTGCGGTAACCAACCCGCGTATATGAGAGTTGACGACGCGTCGAACACTACGACACGCTCACCTCCCACTCGCATCGATCACCATCCCGGCAACAGGAAGCGGTGGCACACACGACGGTGCGTGCCACCGCTTCACCATGCCGTCGTTGACAGGCCGACCTCCATATGA
>NZ_JBFBMD010000058.1:0-1435 GCF_040686915.1 Rhodococcus sp. NPDC077669
TGCACTGGACCCCGTGGGTTGGACCGGTTAATGGAAATCCTAGGCTGCGAGGGCCTGGGCTCGGTATTGCACCGGGCTCAGGCCGTCGAGTCGTAGCGAGATGCGGTCGTTGTTGAACCAGTCGATGTAGTCCTCGATCGCGGTGTGCAAGGCGTCGAGGTTCAGGTATCGGACGTGATGAAACATCTCCTCTTTGAGGTGACCGAAGAAGTTCTCGATGATCGCATTGTCGTAACAGTTCGCTTTGCGGGACATCGATTGGATGGCTCCCGCATCGGCCAGCAACCGCCGCCACGACGAGTGCTGATAGTGAAAACCCTGATCCGAGTGCACAATTGGATAATCCTGTTCGCCGAGGGTGCCCAACGCGGCCCGCAAAGAACGGTTGGTGAACTCCGTCGTCGGGGACCGACCGATCGAATACGAGATGATCTGGCGGTCGAACAGATCCATCACCGGCGACAGATACAACTTCGCCTCCCCGACCCGGAACTCGGTGACATCGGTGACCCACTTCTGATTCGGGGCCGCCGCCGTGAACTGACGGTCGAGGATGTTCGCCGCGACCGCCCCGACCTGACCCTGATACGAGACATACCGTCGACGGCGCCGCACACGGCACGCCAACCCGAGCTCACGCATCACCGCGAGCACGGTCTTCTTCGCCACCCGCCACCCCGCGTCGACGAGGACTCGGTGCACGCGTCGATGCCCGTAGCGTCGGTGGTTTTTCTCGAACGCCCTGGTCACCGCCGCTTTCAACGCAGCCTTCGGATCGGGCCTGCGTAACTGCGCTTGACGGTAGAAGAACGTCGACCGAGCCAACCCGGCGACGTCGAGCAACACATCGAGACGGTACTGCGCCTTGAGGGCGATGACAGCGAGAACCTTCACCGTCGTCCCTGTTCCCTCAAGGCCCGCAATTTTCCCAGGTACGCCACCTGCGTGCGCAGCCGCTCGTTCTCCTCACGGAGGCGGTCCAGTTCGCTGGCCTCCCCGGGATCAACTCCCGGTGCCGGTCGACGTCCCGCCCGCTTCGGCCGTAGCGCCTCGTCGCCGTCGCGGCGGTATCCGCGGACCCAGGGCTCGATGATCTTCGCCGACGACAGTCCGTACTCGCGAGCGAGCTCGATCTTGTTCTCGCCAGCCAAAACACGTTGCACCACAGCAAGTTTGAACTCGAACGAGAAGTGTTGTCGATCCGGTTTCTCCACCAACGCATTCCTCCCTCGAACCCGCCAACGGTCGTAGAGCAAGATCACTGGGCCCGCCCCGCCACCGACCTTCGCAGCAGCCGAGACGGCACCCACACCATCCTCGAACAACGCTACCGCCGCGACCCGCTGATCCTCGGTAAGTGAACTTCGTGCACGCATACAAAACTCCCCGGTAGTCGGAACTGAATTACTCAGTCCAACTTCCGGGGAGCTGTGCA
>NZ_JBFBMD010000059.1:0-1434 GCF_040686915.1 Rhodococcus sp. NPDC077669
TTGCGATTCCCTCCGGGGTGGCTAATCGTTCGGCCATCCTGGTAATCGAATTACCCTGTGGTGGTGCAGGATCCGATACCGGCGTAGCTACGGCCGCGGCAGCGGCGGCTTCGAGTGTCCGCGATTTCCCGGTGGCGATCAACCGGTCCGGGCCCGGTGCGTCGAGGTTCTCGATCGAACAATAGCCGGCGTCGAAGAGCATGATTCCGATCGACGGCGACTCGGCCTCGGCCGGTGCATGGTCGGCGATCACTGCCGCCGCAGCGACCGCTTTGTCGACCATCTGCTCGTAGTAGGTGACATCGGAGGGGCTGGTGCCGACGCCGGTGGCGATGATGATGCCGTCCTCGGCGGTGAATGCTTGGCAGTTGTAGCCCTGCACCCAGCCACCACCTCGCAGCGGCTGCATCCGAGAATCCGGATCGGTGATGTTGCGCCGCACCACCGTTGGCGTTGTCTGCTCACGGGCGGCGGACTGGGCGAGGGCTGCGGCGACCGATGCGCGTGCGGCGATCACGCGGTGATGATCCTCGACCGGAACCGGAACCTTGCCTTTCGGTTTCCCGCCGCGACGCGCAGCGGCGTCGGCTCGCTGCCGATACCGCGCCTCGGTGGCCTCATGGCGTGCAATTTCCCGTGCAAGACGCCGGTGAGCAGCAGCTACCTGCGCGGCAAGCGGTACCCGACCCGCCGGGGACGCTCCCGCGTCGAGACGCTCGAGGTGGCCCTCGGCGGCTGACTTCGCGGCCTTCTCGCGGGCATCGTCTTCGGCTTCGATCTGCGCCAACGCTTCAGCGATCCGCTTCGATCGCGTGGTCGGATCGGCCAACTCGGCCGGAACCCGACCCGGGCCCGGGTCGTCTTCGCCGTAGAGTTCGTCCTCGGCAGCATCGACGTCGGCATGCGCCGCGGCCGCGGCGGCGGCGATCTCGCGCGCCCGGGCCTGAGCAGCGTTCGCTGCCTCGGCTTCGGCGGCGGCGCGCAATCCGTCCGCGCTGCGGTTGGCTCCGATGGAGGCGTTCGAGGCGATCTTGACCCCGTCGAGAGCGATGGTCCCCAACGACCCCAAACCGACCCGCGCTGCCAACGTCAGCACCTGCGCGAACAGCGACTCGCAGGCTGCATGGTTGTCTTTACGGAACCTGGAGATCGTGGCGTGATCGGGGGCATCGCCGGCGCAGATGACCCGGTAGGACACCACATCGGTGCATGCGGATTCGATCTGACGTGAAGACCGCATCCCTTTCGACCAGGCCCAGATCAGCAGCGTGAGCAGCATGTCCGGGTCGTATCCGGCGCGCCCGACCCCACCGGTGCGCCGGCCGGCATGAAAGACAGAGGTGTCCAGATGCGTGTCGACGATGTCGATCAGCATCCATACCGGATGCTCCGCCGGTAACCATTCGCGCATGTCCGGTGGAATCAGAAACTGTT
>NZ_JBFBMD010000060.1:0-1376 GCF_040686915.1 Rhodococcus sp. NPDC077669
TGCGTGACGAACGACCGCTTCAGACTGCGGAAGATCTGTTTGGCACCCTCGAAACGGGTGTCGACACCGTCGGCAGCTTCGTCGAGTAGGTCCGGATCATCGAGATCACTCCTGCGAGCTGACCCTGCGCACGCCGCAAACGGTTCAATACCAATGCGATGCTTACGGTGTCACCAGTCATGTCGTTCAGTCCTTCGTTCGATGAAACTCCAGTTTACCCCTAGCGGTAAGGGTGGTCGAGGTGGCCGAAGCTGGACGGTGGCCTCGGTGCGGATGTCGCGGCCCATGGGCTGGAGAGGCCGGGTCAGTCATCGTTGCACCGAGGGGTCGGGGCCACCCGTGACCTGTCGTAGTCGCCCATTGATGGGCTATACCGGTAGGGGTATACGGAAGACCGCGTCGCCGCCGACCTCAGGTTCACTTAAGACTCGACCGCTATCGTCGGCACCACCGCACCACCGCACCGGAAGGACAACCACTGATGACACTCACCATTGGCGACACCGCCCCCGATTTCCACGCCCAAACCACCCAGGGTCCGATCAACTTCCACGAGTGGATCGGTGAAAGCTGGGCAGTTCTGTTCTCCCACCCCCGCGATTTCACCCCGGTGTGCACGACCGAACTCGGTTACATGGCCACGATCAAACCCGAATTCGACCAACGCAACACCAAGATCATCGGGTTGTCAGTCGACCCACTCGACAACCACGTCGCATGGGCCGACGACATCGCCGAAACACAAGGTACCGCGCCCAACTATCCGATGATTTCCGACAACGACTACACCATTTCGAAGGCCTACGGGATGCTACCCGCCGAAATCGCCGGCGACCCGACCAGTCACACTCCGGCCGAGATGGCGACGCTGCGCAATGTCTTCGTCATCGGCCCCGATAAGACGATCAAGTTGGTGCTCATTTACCCGATGACCACCGGCCGCAACTTCGACGAGGTGCTGCGTGTAATCGACTCGCTACAACTCACTGCCGCGCACAAGGTGGCCACCCCCGCCCAGTGGAATAGAGGTGGCGACGTGATCATTGCCGGCTCGGTCAGCGACGAGGATGCTAAAAAGATCTATCCGGATGGCTGGACTGCCCCTCGCCCCTACTTGCGCATCGTTGCCGACCCCACCCAAGGCTGAGGGCGACGCCCACGGGCATGCTGAACCGTCCTGGATCTGACGGAGACCTGGTTCGAGCCACTTGGCGGTCGGAGGTGTCGGTCGAGATTGCTGACGGTGCTCGTTCTCATAGGGGTCGCGGTGGGCCGAATATCACCAGGGACACCAGTAGTCCGGTCATCATCGTGACCGCGAACACGAGCACCCACCGCTGCGCGGGGTCGTATCCGACCTGGAGGTTCGCGAATTC
>NZ_JBFBMD010000061.1:0-1339 GCF_040686915.1 Rhodococcus sp. NPDC077669
GAGAAGTCCGGTGTCGCGCACTACGTCGCGTCCGGGGAGCAGGACGCCCTCGACTACGTCCGCGACCTCCTGTCGTATTTGCCGTCGAACAATCGGGCCGATGCCCCGCGGACGGTGGCGTCGGATCCGATCGTCGGGGCGATCGAGGATTCGTTGACGGCGGAGGATCTCGAGCTCGACACTCTGATTCCGGATTCGCCGAACACTCCGTACGACATGCACGAGGTGATCCGCCGGATCCTCGACGACGACGAGTTCCTGGAAGTGCAGGAGGGTCGGGCTCGCAACATCATCGTCGGGTTCGGGCGGATCGACGGCCGGTCGGTGGGGATCGTGGCCAATCAGCCCACCCAGTTCGCGGGCACGTTGGATATCGATGCCTCGGAGAAAGCAGCCCGGTTCGTCCGCACCTGTGATTGCTTCAACGTTCCGATCATCACCCTGGTCGATGTGCCGGGGTTCCTGCCCGGGACGGGCCAGGAATACAACGGCATCATCCGGCGTGGAGCGAAGTTGTTGTATGCCTACGGGGAGGCGACGGTCGGGAAGATCACCGTCATCACCCGCAAAGCCTATGGCGGGGCGTACGACGTGATGGGGTCCAAGCACATGGGTGCCGATGTGAACCTCGCCTGGCCGACCGCGCAGATCGCCGTCATGGGAGCCTCCGGAGCCGTCGGGTTCGTCTACCGCAAACAGTTGCTCGAGGCCGCGAAGAACGGTGAGGACGTCGATGCGTTGCGGCTGACGTTGCAGCAGCAGTACGAGGACACGTTGGTCAACCCGTACGTCGCTGCCGAACGCGGATATCTCGATGCGGTCATCCCACCGAGTCACACCCGCGGTCAGATCGTGACCGCGTTGCGACTGCTCGAACGCAAACAAGTCACCCTGCCCCCGAAGAAACACGGAAACATCCCACTATGAGCGGCGAAGCGAATCATGACGCAGTGAGCGACACGAATCATGACGCAGTGAGCGAAGCGAAATCTGCTGCTGCGTCGGATAGTTGGTCGTTTCGCGGAAGTCCGACGGACTCCGAGATCGCTGCTGTCGTTGCGGTTCTGACTGCCGCGCAGTCGTCGGTGGCCGAGGACGTGCCGGCCCCGATCGATCTGTGGGGTCGACCGGAAGATATGCATCGTTACGGACTCGCCAGTGCCCCAGCTCTTTTCGTCAATGCTCGATTCGGCCAGTGAAGGACTTCGCACAGATGACCACCTCTACCTCCCATAAGAAGATTTCCAAGGTTCTTGTTGCCAATCGTGGTGAGATCGCGGTTCGGGTGATCCGGGCGGCCGCTGATGCCGGGCTGGCCAGTGTCGCTGTGTACGCCGAA
>NZ_JBFBMD010000062.1:0-1267 GCF_040686915.1 Rhodococcus sp. NPDC077669
GGGACTGCCCCGACTTCAGTTGACTAGTGGGGTTGAGCGATTCAGGCCGCGTGTGCGGTCCGGTTGATTGTCTCAAACTCGATAGGGGTGAGCTTGCCGAGGCGCCGTTGACGGCGTTTGCGGTGATAGGTCTTTTCGATCCATGTCACGATCGCCAGCCGTAGTTGCTCGCGGGTCGACCACCGCTGGCGGTCGAGGACGTTCTTCTGCACGAGTGCGAAGAACGACTCCATCGCGGCGTTGTCACCGCACGCCCCGACCCGCCCCATAGAACCTCGTAACCCATTGCGCGACAGTGCATGTACGAACTTCCTGGATCGGAATTGGCTACCGCGATCCGAATGCACGATAGTCCCCTCCGAGCCTCTTTGCGCCACAGCATTATCCAATGCTGACACCGCTAACGAGGCCTTCATCCTGGAGTCGATCGAGTAGCCGACGATCCTGTTCGACCAGACGTCCTTGATCGCGCAGAGATACAGTTTGCCCTCGTCGGTGCGGTGTTCGGTGATGTCGGTCAGCCACAGCTCGTCCGCGGCCCGTGCGGTGAACTGACGGTCGACGAGGTCGTCGTGAACCGGCGGGCCGGCCTTCCTGTTCAGGCCTCGCTTCTTCGAGAACACCGACCAGATGCGTTCTTGTGAGCACAACCGCGCGACCCGGTTCTCGCTGGCGGTGATCCCGCGGTCGGGTAGTTCGTCTGCGATGAAGCGGTAGCCGAATGCGGGGTCGTCGTCGTGGATCTCACGAGCAATGTTGATCAGATGCGCATCATCCCAATCTCGTTGCGTGACTGGCTGTTTCTTCCATTTGTAGAACGCTTGGGTTGAGAAACCGAGAACCCGGCAGGTCACTGTGACGGGTACTCCGTCGCCAGCAAGGTCGAGGACCAGCGGGTAGATCATTTTGGGAGTATGTCTCGACTCAGATAGGCGGCGGCTCGCCGCAGAACGTCGTTTTCCTGCTCGAGCAGCCGGTTGCGCTTTTTTAGCTCCCGCAGCTCAGCGGACTCGTCACCAGGGTTCTGCCGGCCGTCACGGACGACGCCGTCTTCACGATCGGCAATCTTGAGCCAGCGGTGCAGGCAACCTTCGGAGATTCCGAAGTCCTTCGCGATCTGACGCAACGGGGCCTCGCCCTTGCGTGCGACGGCGATGACGTCGCGGCGGAACTCCTCGGGAAATGCTTTCGGCATGGTGAACATCCTTCCACCGTGAGGAGCGATCCTCACAGATCAGATGTCAACCAAAGCTGGGGCAGTCCCTCC
>NZ_JBFBMD010000063.1:0-1120 GCF_040686915.1 Rhodococcus sp. NPDC077669
CGGTTTGGTCCTGTGCTCGCCCTGTCGGCTCGCTGCGCCACCGACGGTGAGCAGACCCCAGACCGAGCAGGACCCCGGGCGACACTCCTGATCCGGCACCGACTGGCCTGACCCGGGACCGACTGGGAGGCGACGTGATGCCGCGTCGCTACGCGGACGGATTCACCAGGTTCGGCGCGATCTCCACCAGGCGCTCGTTCGTGCTCGGCGAGACTTTGTCGATGCGAAGGTCGTCTTGTTGCGTGTCGACCTGCGCAGAGCATCTCCCGTCCGTACGGATGTACGTACATTTGTTGTACAGTGGCCCCGAGGGCCAGCAGTCGGCGGCTCGAATTCGGATTCCGACACAGATCGACAGGAGGGCCTTTGATGGTTGAACCCGATCGCAGTGCCGCGCTCGACCGCTCCAGTGCGATGCCGCTGTGGGCGCAACTGCATGCTGATCTGGTCCGCCGAATCGGTGACGACGAATTCGCCGGCTCCGAGTTCCCGGGCGAGCATGCGTTGACGACGAGCTACGGGGTGAGCCGTCACACCACCCGCGAGGCCCTGCGGCACCTGCGGAACGAAGGAATCTTGATTGCAGAGCGTGGCCGGCCTTCTCGGTTGGCGGCTCCGCCGGTGATCGAGCAGCCACTCGGTGCGCTCTACAGTCTCTTCGCTGCGGTGGAAGCCACGGGTGTTGCTCAGCACAGCGTGGTGCGTGTACTCGAACTGCGGACCGACCCCGCGGTGGCCGCTACCCTGCGGGTCGGTCCCAAGGCGCCGCTGCTCTACCTAGAGCGCATCCGTATGGCAGGGACCATGCCGTTGGCGCTCGACCGTGCCTGGTTGCCGGGGGATCTGGCACGCGACCTCCTGGATGCGGACTTCACTCACACGGCTCTCTACATCGAGCTCGAGAAGCGTTGCGGCATCCGCCTGACCGGTGGCCGCGAGGACGTCACTGCCGTCGTCCCGGATCCGGAGGATGCGGCAGCACTCGAACTCGATTCGAAGACCTCCGCGCTGTCGATCCGCCGTTCGGGTTGCATGAATTCCCGGCCGGTGGAGTTGCGGCACACAGTGATTCGAGGAGATCGGTTCACCGTCTCGGCCACGTTCTCACCGAGCGACGGCT
>NZ_JBFBMD010000064.1:0-1116 GCF_040686915.1 Rhodococcus sp. NPDC077669
GCGCAGCAGAAGGTTGTGCGGGCTGCGTTGGGTGCTGCGGGTGTCGAGGGTTCCGATGTGGGGTATGTGGAGGCGCACGGGACGGGTACTGCGTTGGGTGATCCGATCGAGGTGCGTGCTCTTGCGTCTGTGTTGGGTTCCGGTCGGGCGGTGGACAAGCCGTTGATGGTGGGTTCGGTGAAGACGAACATCGGTCACCTGGAGGCTGCTGCTGGTATTGCTGGGTTGATCAAGACGGTGTTGGTTCTCGAGCGTGGGGTTGTTCCGCCGCATCGGAATCTGTCGGTGCTCAATCCACATGTCGATTGGGAGAACATTGCTGTCCGGGTGCCGACTCGGGTCACTCCGTGGGTTGGGGATGCACGTGTGGCGGGGGTGTCGTCGTTCGGTTTCGGGGGTACGAACGCGCATGCGATTTTGGGTTCTGCTCCGGTTGTGGAGTCCGAACCGTGCCGTGATCGTTCGGGTGTGGCAGTGGTGAAGTTGGCGGGCAACGGAGTCGAGGCTGTGCGTGCGAGTGCGCGCGGGTTGGTCGATTTCTTGAGTGCGAATCCTGATGTGACTCCTCAGCAGGTGGCATGGACTGCGAATACTGCACGTGCCGACTTGCCGGATCGTGCGGTGGTGTCGGGAGGATCGCGTGCGGAATTGATCTCGGGTTTGCGTTCGGTGGCGGACGGTGCAGTGGACGGGTCCGTTCTCGGGCCGGTGCGAGTGGCGGAGTCGGTGCCGCGGGTGGCGTTCGTGGTGCCGGGGCATGGTGCGCGTGTTGCCGGTATTTTCTCTGGGGTTCACGGTGTGGATCCGGTGGTGACGCAGGTGGTGGACGAGGTGGTGAGGATCTGTGGGTTTCCGTTGTCGGTGTTGTTGGACGGTGGGGATCGTTCGTCGGAATTGTTGACCGATACTGCAATCGCCCAGCCTGCGTTGTATGCCGTCGGGGTTGCGTTGGGTGCGTGGTGGCGGGCTCGGGGAGTCGAGCCCGCGGTGATTGTCGGGCACAGTGTCGGTGCTTATGCTGCTGCTGCGCTTGCTGGTGTGTTCACGGTTGCCGAGGGAGCCATGATCGTCGGCGAACGAGCCCGTCTGACTGCCGAACTCGCCGACACCGGCGCG
>NZ_JBFBMD010000065.1:0-1084 GCF_040686915.1 Rhodococcus sp. NPDC077669
GCGAAGCTGAGAATTTAAGCCCCAGTAAACGGCGGTGGTAACTATAACCATCCTAAGGTAGCGAAATTCCTTGTCGGGTAAGTTCCGACCTGCACGAATGGCGTAACGACTTCTCAGCTGTCTCAACCATAGACTCGGCGAAATTGCATTACGAGTAAAGATGCTCGTTACGCGCGGCAGGACGAAAAGACCCCGGGACCTTCACTACAGCTTGGTATTGGTGTTCGGTTCGGTTTGTGTAGGATAGGTGGGAGACTGTGAAGCGGTGACGCCAGTTACTGTGGAGTCGTTGTTGAAATACCACTCTGATCGTATTGGATACCTCAACCTCGGACCATGATCTGGTTCAGGGACAGTGCCTGGTGGGTAGTTTAACTGGGGCGGTTGCCTCCTAAAATGTAACGGAGGCGCCCAAAGGTTCCCTCAGCCTGGTTGGCAATCAGGTGTCGAGTGCAAGTGCACAAGGGAGCTTGACTGTGAGACTGACAAGTCGAGCAGGGACGAAAGTCGGGACTAGTGATCCGGCACCGGCAAGTGGAAGCGGTGTCGCTCAACGGATAAAAGGTACCCCGGGGATAACAGGCTGATCTTCCCCAAGAGTCCATATCGACGGGATGGTTTGGCACCTCGATGTCGGCTCGTCGCATCCTGGGGCTGGAGTAGGTCCCAAGGGTTGGGCTGTTCGCCCATTAAAGCGGCACGCGAGCTGGGTTTAGAACGTCGTGAGACAGTTCGGTCTCTATCCGCCGCGCGCGTAAGAAACTTGAGGAAGGCTGTCCCTAGTACGAGAGGACCGGGACGGACGAACCTCTGGTGTGCCAGTTGTTCCACCAGGAGCACCGCTGGTTGGCTACGTTCGGAAGGGATAACCGCTGAAAGCATCTAAGCGGGAAGCCTGTTCCAAGATGAGGTTTCTCACCCCCTCGAGGGGGTAAGGCCCCCGGCAGACCACCGGGTTGATAGGCCAGAACTGGAAGTACAGCAATGTATGCAGGTGACTGGTACTAATAGGCCGAGGACTTACCACAAAGAAGCTACGCGTCCACTGTGCAATATCTGAAACAACACACGAGTAGTTGTTCAG
>NZ_JBFBMD010000066.1:0-1077 GCF_040686915.1 Rhodococcus sp. NPDC077669
TGTAATGAGCAGGGACGTTGTGGACGGCGTGGCAGCGACAGATAGGTGAGGACCTCCGGTATCGGTGTGGTTACCACAACTGCACCGACAACCGAGAGGTCCTCGTGTCACACGCTAATGCCTTGCTCACCCCGAAGGGGCGATTGAAACTCGCGGCATCGATCGTCGACGACGGATGGTCGATCCGCCGAGCGGCCGAACGATTCCAGGTTTCACCGACCACAGCCAAGAAATGGGCCGACCGCTACCGCACCGGCGGCCCGACGGCAATGGCCGACCGCTCGAGCAGACCCCACTACAACCCGAACCGGACACCGACCCGCACCGAACGCCGAATCATCAACCTGCGCTTCCTCCGCCGGTGGGGACCACACCGCATCGGCTACCACCTGCACATGCCGCACAGCACCGTCTCAGCGGTCCTGCGCCGCTACAAGATGCCGCTGCTTCGCCACCTCGACCAGAACACCGGACTTGCTGTACGACGCCCGCAGCCGCATCGCTACGAGCATCCCGCTCCCGGGGATCTGATCCACATCGACATCAAAAAGCTCGGCCGAATCCCCGACGGCGGCGGACATCGCAAGCTCGGTCGCGCGATCGGGAAGCGGCACAACAAGAAACAGGGCCGCGGATACTCCTACGTCCATCACGCCGTCGACGATCACAGCCGGCTCGCGTATTCGGAGATCCTCGGTGACGAACGCAAAGAAACCGCATCGGGATTCTTCGAGCGCGCCAAAGCCTACTTCGCAGCCCATGACATCACGATCGCGCGTGTGCTGACCGACAACGGATCCTGTTACCGCTCAATACTGTTCGCGCAGACCCTAGGCCCTGGAATCAAGCACAAGCGAACCAGGCCGTATCGGCCGCAGACCAACGGCAAAGTCGAACGATTCAACAGAACCCTCAACCAGGAATGGGCCTACGCGAACACTTACCTCTCCGACGAAGCCAGAGCGGCGACCTACCAAGACTGGATCCATCACTACAATCACCACCGACCCCACACAGGCATCGGCGGCAAGTCACCCATCGAGCGACTGACCGTCCACAACGTCCCCGAGAAGAACA